>JBILEM010000049.1:0-8332 GCA_044352085.1 Schleiferiaceae bacterium | reverse complement strand
GCCGTGGTATTTGCCCCTGGAACAAGCCCACGAAGAAGTGACGGCTTTAGAAGCCGTGGCCACCGAGCATTTCCACGACAAGTTGGAGTTGTTTGTGCACGCAGACCCCTGTATCCCAACCTCGTGCGGTATTTGCGCCCTGGACTGCGAACACCGACTGCACCCTTTTGAAAAAGCTATACCGTGGACGCTCCAAACCGTTTTGGACAACCGAAAACACGGGTCGCAACACGCCTGACGGCGCTTTGGCATTCGGTCGAGCGTTCTCTAGGGACTAGATGTCCTCGTGCAAAATCAGCAAGGGATGTTCGGCCTTGAAGACCATCATCCGAGACAAACTGCGGTGGCCCATTTCCAAGAGCCAGTGGTGTTTACGCGATACAATCGCCAATGCCTCGGTTTGGGTCTCCATGACAAAGCGCAACAGCCCCTCTTCTACATCCGGGGCCTGGCGAACCTCCACCGGAAGGCCATGGGCGCGAATGCGTTGCTCTTTTTCCGGCCAATCGATGTGGGGTTGTTCGTCGCGGGAGTGGATGTGGATGGCTTCCACGCGGGCGCCCAATCGTTTGGCCAAAACCACGGCATTGGCAAATGCCCGGTCGGTAGAAGGCGTTAACACCCCGTCGACCGCCAGCGCAATGCGACGTGGCAGCCTTTTGGGGGCCTCTTGCGGCACCACCCAAACGGCACACCGCAAGCGAGCCATCAACGCAGCCGCATGGGTTCCAAAGAGTTCTTGCGCAAATCCGGACGCTCCACGCGTACCCATCACCACCATGGTATGCCACGGATCTTCGTCGGCGAGGTCCTTGACCACAGACACCACGTTCCCATACAGCGCTTCCGTGTGTATCTGGACGCCATGTCCTTCGATGCGTTTGGATTCTTTCTGGAGAGATTCCAGCGAGAGGTTCTTCACCTCTTCGATCAACCGGGCCAGCGCCAGGTTGTCGGAATGGGGAACCTCGTAGGCATGCACCAGCAACAAGGGTGCGCTCCATGCTTTGGCCAATAGAACGGCAAAATCGGCTGCGCTTTGCGCGCCCGCAGAAAAATCGGTGGGACAGATTACTTTGTACATACGCCAAATTTCACCCGTTTCCGATGGGCAAACTATGACCTATGTCAGCTTTCAGGAGCCTTGTTTGGGGGCGGTACGGGTTGGAAATTGGCATGCACCCGGGGATGCGTGTACTTGCGAAAGGCCCACAGGTATCCGGCAACCAAAACCACCAGCGCAACGTCGATCCATACCAAATAATACGGCCATCCCCCGTGAAGCAACGGATGATCTACGGGCGGAGGCTGGTTCACGTACATGTAATTGCTTCCGACCCAACGGTTCACCAAGTAGAGTACCAATGCCACCCCGTGGGTGTATCCCAAAATCGGCCAGAAATACCGCTGAGGAAGTCGCCTTTCACCGCGAACCAACAGATAAACAGGCACCAAAATCACCAAGCTGTGGGAAATGAAAAATTGAAAGACCAGCGGCACCCAATAATCGGGTTCAATTCCAGGCGTTAAAAGCGCTTGAATACCCCCCAGCGGGCCCCACACGGCCGCAATCCGGAAGGCCCACTGCTGGCCGCTGAGCAAATGCCAAATAAGCAGCAACTGCGTCAAGTTGCACATGTGGAGCGGGAGCGAATCTTGCAAGGTCCACTCCCCGCGGATGGCCGCTGACACGTGGTAAAAACCGTAGTTTAAGGCAATGAAATAGGCGAGGCCTTTTTCAAATGCTTTGCTGGACGGGCGGTTGGCTCCTGGCGCCACAAACCAGAGCACCAGGAAAGTGGCTACAAAGAGGTACCACCCCAGGCCCAAATCAATCCAGTCGTGCGCGTTCATCGCTGGACTTTCTTGTAGGCGATGGCAGTAAACAAAACAAAGTGCAGAAGCGCCAAAAGCTCAAACCCCACCACGTACCAAGGCCATTCTCCCACGATAAACGGGTTGTCCACGATGGGCCGTTCGCGCAGGTACATGTAGTTGCCGTCCACCAACCAGCTCAATGCAAAGACCGGAACCACCAAGGCGTTCGTCCATCCCCACATTTTCAGCCACGTCCAGCGCTCCAAGGTGCGGCCCCGAAAGGCCATCAGGTAAATGGGCACCGCAATGACAGCCGAATGTCCAAAAAAGTACTCGGCAAAGGTCCAAGGGTTGTTTCCAAAGGTGTTTTCCGGTGTGAGCAACGCATGCATGCCCCCCATAATTCCCCAAAAAAACAAGGGGTAAAATGCCCACTTCTTGCGCAACGTCAAGGCCAAAAAGGCCAAGACCCGGCTAAAAGAACACAGGTGAATGGGCAAGCTATTGCTCAAGGTATACTGCCCTTTCCAGACCAAGAATCCCTGTACCAAAGCATAGGACCCGACAATGGCAATGCCCCAGGTGGCTTCAAACCGGCGACGGATGGAGTCCGAAGCATAGGTAGATACCGCATAGGCCACCCCAAGCTGCAGCACCAAAATGCCCCAGCCTGCAAACCACCAGGAGGAGCCAATGGGAATAACGTGGTGCTCGTTCATGCGGGTACGGTTTTGGGGGCGATGTAGTTAAAAAAGACCAGGCGCAAAACCCCGTAATGCAACAGGGCGGCCGCCTCAAAACCCAAAATATAGTAAGGCCAATCGCCCACCACAAAGGGATTGTCTACCTGGGGTTTGGATACCAGGTACATGTAGTTTCCTCCAACAGCTAGGTCAATACCGTAGATGGGCAGGAGCAAAATATTGTTCCACAAAAAGGCGTTTAGCCAGCCGTTGGCGGGGATGCGCCACCCCCCCACAAAAACGGTGTACAAAGGCACCAAAATGATTCCGGCATGGCTGAAGTAGTATTCCACCAACATAAAACTGCTGCCTCCCAAAGTGCTTTCTGGCGTCATCAGCGAGTGAAATCCACCCACAATGCCCCAAAAAAACAAGGGAACCAGGGCCCATTTTTGCCGAAAAGTCAAATACAGGAAGGCAAGGAAGCGGCTGAACCAACACAAATGAAGGGGAAGACTTTCTTGGAGGGACCAGGTTCCGTCCAGTACCTGAACCAGTTGGCCAAAAGCAAAAAATCCCAAAATAACCCAGCCCCACATCCGTTCAAAACGCTCTCGGTCGGGCTTGGGAGTGGAACGACCTATCCAAAAAACGACGGCCCCATATGCCGCGAAAATCAACCACCCGCCCCACCACCAGGGGGATCCAAATGGGACAACGTGATGGGGCTCCATGGGCGCCAAGGTAGGTAAATTTTGCAGAAAGGGGGCGAGTTCGAGATGAATCCTTGGGGTTCTACGGTCGCCCAAGGAGGGTTCTCTTGGAAGCCGGATTTTGGGGTTTGTAGGTGGGGTACTTGGCCGTTTTTCGACTGCCCTTTTCTACGTCCTGCTCACTTGTGCGTGCCCGTGTGGCCAAATCCCCCGGAGCCCCGTTCCGTTTCAGGCAGGGTCTCCACCTGGGCCCATTCCACTTGGGCATAGGCCGCCACCACCAACTGGGCAATGCGGTCCCCCGGTGCAATTTCAAAGGGCTCGTGCCCGAGGTTGATGAGGATTACCCCCACGTCTCCCCGGTAGTCTGCATCGACGGTGCCCGGGCTGTTCAAAACGGTGATTCCGTGCTTCAATGCCAATCCGCTGCGTGGACGAACCTGGGCCTCGTACCCGTCGGGGAGCGCCAAAGACAACCCTGTCGGAATCAAAGTCCGTTCTCCCGGCTGCAGGGTGCGGGATTCTTCCAAGTGGGCGCGCAAATCCAAGCCGGCACTTCCGGGGGTGGCGTAGGCGGGCAAAGGATAGGGCGAGCGGTTGATGACGGGGACGTGTACCATGGGATAATTTTAACGAGCCGATCGGCGCCAGCGGTCCGGACGTTCTACGCCAAAAACCACCAAGACATAGACCAACAAGGCAAGGAGTTGAAAAATCAAATGGCCGGACGCCCAGTAAGCGGCATACCCCGTGGCGGTAGCAGCCCCCAAATAGAGTCCCAGCTTCCCCACCTCGTACGGAACCGGAAAATGGGTGCGTCCCAACGCATAAGAAACGACGGTCATGCCCGCATAGCTAGCCAACGTGGCCCATGCAGCACCTTCAATGCCCCAAATCGGAATCCACCACAGATTCAAACCGACGGTCAGGGCAAACCCGACCAAGGTCACGCGCAGTGCCAACGCCGTTTTGTCTTGCAATTTGTACCCCATAGACAGCTGGGTATTCAGCGCCAAAAACAAATTGGCGAGGAGCAAAATCGGCAACAAATGCAGGTGGTCCCAGTATTTTTCTGCGATGAAATATTTAATGTAGTCCAACCCGGCCAAAACGGCCACCATGCCCAGTCCGACGACCGCCAAAAAGGCCCGCGTAGTCCGTGCCAGCATGGGGCCCGCGTCGCCTTCCCCGCCTGCTTTAAAGAAAAACGGCTCTGCCGCGTACCGAAAGGCTTGGTTGAACATCACCAGAAAAATCGACAATTTGTAGACGGCCGAGTACGTGCCAACCTCGGCCAAACTCGTGTCTGCGGGCAACAAATACTTGATAAAAAAGCGGTCCGCCATTTCGTTGGCAACCCCCGGAAGGCCTGCCAAAAGGAGCGGAAATCCAAACCACAGCAAGGCCTTCCACAGCTGCTTGTCCCAGTGCGACCAGCGGATCGCACGAAACTCTGGCCACAGGCACAGCAGCATAAATACCGACGCTCCCAAATTGGCGACCAACACCCACTGGACGGTGTCTGCTCGAAAGGCCGGATTGTGAGCGGGCAGGTACTGGTAAAACACCAGATTCAAGGCAATATTGACCAAAATCAACCCGGTCTTGATGGCCACAAACCGCAGGGCCTTCCCTTGGGCACGGAGCCGGGCAAAGGGGACGGCCGCCAGGGCTTCCATGGCCACAATGGCCCCCATTCCCCACACCAACTCCGGGCGGTCCCCGTACCGCAAAACCTCGGCAATGGGTTTGTAAAAGAGGCTCAAAATCAGCAAGAAGAAAACCGTAGTTGCTCCAATGGAAAGCTGCGCCGTACTGTAAACAGCCTCCGGCTGGGCGTCTTTCTTTTGGCTAAATCGGAAATACGCCGTCTCCATGCCGTAGGTTAACACAACCATCAAAAAAGCAATGAATACGTACAAATCCGAATAAGCGCCGTACTCCGACTTGGGCAAAACCGCGGTATGGAGCGGCGTCAGCAAAAAATTGAGCAAACGGGCCACAATACTGCTCACGCCATACAAGGCAGCAGCTCCAACAAGTTTCTTAACGGTGGCCACGGGGTAAAAGTACGAACGGGAGAAGATGGGTACGGTGCCGGGACGTTCAATCGTTTGAAGAGGCTCAGAAATCAAGGACCAACCCGCACCCGGCCGCACAATCCACCTTGCTCCGTTCGTTCGATTGCACAAAAATAAAAAATTTACTTAGTGTTTGCATTACACTTTGAAAAATGCATTAACTTTGTGCCGTTGGATTGGTTTTTCTGAGCTGTTTCGACACAAGGGTTAGAGAAACGTCGCCATTTTGGCGGCGTTTTTCGTTTTTTAACAATTTGTTAAAGAAGGGGGTCATTCCAACGGGCCTCCATGCGTAGGCCCGAACGAAATTCGGCGGTCCCTCGCGCGCGCTGTATCTTTGCTCCTTATGGATTCTTCTTCCTCCAATGCCCCGCAGCCCGTTGGGCTTTACCCCAGCGCGCGCCGCGTCGGGAACCTCTTGTTTGTTTCCGGTGTTGGGCCTCGTTTGCCCAAGAGCGCCCCAGCCGCGTCGAGCGTTCCTGGCTTGGAATTGGACGCCGCGGGAAATTACCGCGCTTTTGATTTTGAAGCCCAGGTCCACAGCGTCATGGCCAACGTCCGCACCATTTTGGAGGAGCACGGCGCCCGGTGGGAAGACCTCGTAGACATTACCGTTTTCTTGACCGACATGCGCCGGGATTTTGGCGTTTTCAATACGTTGTACGCCCAGTATTTTGCCGACGTCGATCCGCGTCCGTGCCGTACGACGGTGGAGGTAGGCGCCCTTCCCACCCCGATTGCCGTAGAACTGAAAGTAATCGCCGTTCTGCCATGAGCGCGCGCTATCCCGAATATTCCAACCTGGACCTTGCCGCCGTTCAACGCGAGGTGCTGGCCCAGTGGGAGGCCGAAGGGGCCTTTGCCCAGAGTTTGAGCCAGCGGGCGGATGCTCCTTCGTTTGTTTTTTACGAAGGTCCCCCCTCCGCCAACGGTTTGCCCGGCATCCACCACGTGATGGCGCGCACCCTGAAAGACGCGTTTTGCCGGTACAAAACGCAGCAAGGATTCCGCGTGGACCGTCGGGCCGGATGGGACACCCACGGTTTACCGGTGGAATTGGGCGTGGAGAAAGAACTCGGGATCACCAAGGAAGACATTGGTAAAACCCTGTCCATCGAAGAATACAACGCCGCCTGCCGGAAGGCCGTCATGCGGTACACGGATATTTGGAACGACTTGACGCGCCAAATGGGCTACTGGGTGGACCAAGAAAACGCCTACGTCACGTACAAAACACCGTACATCGAGTCGGTCTGGTGGCTGCTTTCGCAGATCCATGCCAAGGGCTTGCTCTACAAAGGCTACACCATTCAGCCGTATTCACCGGCGGCAGGAACAGGTCTGAGCTCCCACGAGTTGAACCAACCGGGATGCTACCGCGACGTTACCGATACCAGCGTCACCGCCCAATTCGAGGTGGTGCCGTCGGACCAAAGCCGGTCGTTGTTTGGAGCAGATACCGTGCATTTGTTGGCTTGGACCACCACGCCGTGGACTTTGCCGTCCAACACCGCGCTTACGGTGGGTCCCGCCATTGCCTACAGCCGCATTGCGACCACCAACCCGTACACCCACCTTCCGGTGCACGTGATTTTGGCTAGCGCTCTGGTGCCCCAGTACTTCAAGAGCGAAGAAGAGGGCACTGCTTGGCAGGTGATCAGCACCCATGCGGGAGCGGATTTGGTGGGGCTGCGCTACCACCAGCTGCTCGGCGGAGCCCTGCCTTACGAAAACGCCGACCAAGCGTTCCGCGTGATTCCCGGTGATTTTGTGACCACCGAAGACGGTACCGGGATTGTCCACACCGCGCCCACGTTCGGTGCTGACGACGCCCGGGTGGCCGCAGCTGCCGGCGTGCCGCCGCTTTTGGTCCGCAACGCCGAGGGCGACCCCGTGCCGTTGGTGGACCTGCAGGGACGTTTCATTGCCCAAGCCGGCGGCCCGTGGGCGGGGAAATACGTGAAAAACGCCTATTACCCGGCGGAAGAGACCCCCAAACTGAGCGTCGACGAAGAAATTGCCATCCTCCTGAAAACGGAGAACAAGGCCTTCAAGGTGCAGAAATACGTCCACAGCTACCCCCATTGCTGGCGGACAGACAAGCCCGTTTTGTACTACCCGCTGGACAGCTGGTTTATCCGCGCCACGGCGGTAAAAGAACGGATGCAGGCCCTGAATGCGACCATCCAATGGAAACCCGCCAGCACAGGAACCGGCCGCTTCGGCAACTGGTTGGAATCCCTGAACGATTGGAATTTGAGCCGGTCGCGGTACTGGGGAATACCCTTGCCCATCTGGCGCACCGAAGACGGCAAAGAAGAAGTCTGCATCGGCTCCTTGGAGCAACTGAAAGCCGCTTTGGACACCTCCGTGGCGGCCGGACACATGGCGTCGAATCCCTTGGCCGACTTCGCCCCCGGCGATTTTTCCGCCGCCAACTACGATGCTGTGGACTTGCACCGTCCTTTTGTGGACGAATGGGTGTTGACCAGCCCTTCGGGCAAGCCCATGCGCCGCGAATTGGATCTGATTGACGTTTGGTTTGACTCCGGCGCCATGCCCTTTGCGCAGCAGCACTATCCGTTTGAAAACAAAGACGCGGTGGACAACGGGGAGGCCTTCCCCGCCGACTACATTGCCGAGGGCGTGGACCAAACCCGCGGTTGGTTTTACACGCTGCACGCCATCGCCACCTTGGTGAAGGATTCGGTTGCGTACAAAAATGTGATTTCCAACGGGTTGGTCTTGGACAAAAACGGCCAAAAAATGTCCAAACGCTTGGGCAATGCCGTAGACCCGTTCGCCGCCATGGACCACCACGGCGCCGACGCCGTGCGCTGGTACTTGCTCACCAACGCGCAGCCCTGGGACAACCTCAAATACGACCCCGACGGCGTGACCGAGGTGCAGCGCAAGTTTTTCGGAACGCTCTACAACACCTACGGATTCTTCGCCTTGTACGCCAATGTGGACGGATTTGACCCCCGCGAGACCCCGTCGGTTCCGGTGGAAGACCGACCGGAAATTGACCGGTGGA
>JBILEM010000048.1:0-8333 GCA_044352085.1 Schleiferiaceae bacterium | reverse complement strand
GCGGCTTACAGCAAGGCCTATGCGCAGTGGAACGGCAAGGCCGTTGCCAAAGCGGGAGGTTTGAAAGTGCTGGTGGTGAAAGAAGGTACCGGTGCAGTCGTGCAAGCCGGAAACCAAGTTTCGGTCCACTATGTAGGTTACTTGGCCAATGGCAATTACTTCGATGCCTCCGTGAAGTCGGTGGCGCAGTTGTGCGGTGGCTACGATCCCCGTCGCGAACCGTACGATGCATTTACGGTAACTGCTGGACCAGAAGGTCAAGTGATTGAAGGTTGGAAGCAAGGGTTGATGGGCCTGAAAAAGGGCACACACGCCAAGTTGATCATTCCCCCCACCATGGCCTACGGAGACCGCGACATGGGCATCATTCCCCCAAATTCCACGTTGGTATTCGACGTGTGGATCGAAGACGTTCAATAAATTAAAATTTTCAGCCCATGTTATTGGCCCATATACACACCAACCGCGGAACCATTACTGCGGAACTTTTTTACGACAAAGTGCCTATGACCGTGGGCAATTTCGTGGGCTTGGCCCAGGGAAATTTGGCCAACCACGCGGTTAAAAAAGGCGTCCCTTATTACGACGGGCTAAAATTCCACCGAGTCATTGACAACTTCATGATTCAAGGAGGCGACCCCCAAGGGTCCGGATCGGGCGGTCCCGGCTACAAGTTTGCCGACGAATTTCACCCCGATTTGCGCCACGACGGCCCCGGCATTCTGTCCATGGCCAACGCCGGCCCCGGCACCAACGGGTCTCAGTTCTTCATCACCCATACCGAAACGTCGTGGTTGGACGGCAAGCACACCGTTTTTGGCAAAGTGGTTATGGGCATGGAGATTGTGAATGCCATCCGTCAGGGAGACCGCATCGAACGGATGGAGATCGAAGCCAAAGAGGCGGCCGCCGCTTTTGATGCCGTAGCCGCGTTTGAGTCAGGCCAAGAAGCCGCCAAGCGCGAGGCCCAGGAGGCTGCCGCAGCTGCGGATAAAGCCCTGGCCGATTTGGTTGCTGGATTCGAACGCACCGACTCAGGCCTCTATTACCGCATGGACACCGTCGGTTCCGGTCCGCGTCCTTTAAAAGGCCAGAACGTCAAGGTGCACTACACCGGCATGCTGACAGACGGAAGCATTTTCGACAGCAGCGTACAACGCGGCACGCCCATCGCCATAGCCATTGGAGTGGGCCAAGTGATTGAGGGCTGGGACGAAGGCATTATGCTGTTAAACGAAGGCTCCAAAGCGCGTTTTGTGATTCCATCGCACCTGGGCTACGGTTCTCGGGGAGCAGGAGGGGTCATTCCGCCCAATGCTACCTTGATCTTTGATGTGGAGTTGGTGAAGGTGGGCTAATTCCATCTCGTTGCTTATGCACAAAAAAGCCGGCCCTTGGGCCGGCTTTTTTTTGTGCTACGCAGAAGGGTCACTCTTGCGATTTCTTCCGCAGTACGTCCAGCGCCTTGAGCTGGTCGCGGTACCGAGCGGCTTCGAGGAAATCCAGGTTTTTGGCGGCGGTTTCCATGGCCTTTCGGGTAAGGGCGATTTTCTGGTCCAATTCCGAAGTTGACTGGTAGCGCAATTCGGGTTCTTGGGCCACTTTTTTTTCCGCCTCCCGGAGTTGATTGGCATCGCGCTTCTTGGAAAAGAGGCTCTCTGCTTTTTTGGCGATGGCCGTTGGTACCTGGTTGTGGGCGAGGTTGTAGGCTTCTTGGAGGGTCCTCCGTCGGGCAGTCTCGTCCAAGGTGCGCTGCATGGAATTCGTAATTTTGTCTGCGTAGAAAATGGCCTTGCCGTTGACATTTCGGGCCGCACGCCCTACGGTTTGCACCAGAGACCGCTCGCTGCGCAAGAACCCTTCTTTGTCGGCATCCAAAATGGCCACCAGCGACACTTGGGGAAAGTCCAGACCTTCCCGCAACAGGTTCACGCCGATAAGTACGTCGAACTGGCCTTCGCGCAGGTCGTCCATGATTTCAATGCGCTCCATGGTTTCTACGTCGGAGTGGATGTAGCGGCACCTTACGCCGTAGCGGGTGAGGAACTTCGTGAGTTCTTCGGCCATCCGTTTGGTGAGGGTGGTGACCAAGACGCGTTCGTCCAAATCCACGCGTTTGTGGATTTCTTCCATAAGGTCGTCCACCTGGTTTTTAGAAGGACGCACCTCGATAATGGGGTCCAGCAGTCCCGTGGGGCGAATGATTTGTTCCACAACCACGCCGCCGGAGCGTTCCAATTCGTAGTCGGCCGGAGTGGCACTCACGTACAAAACCTGGTTTTGCAGGGTCTCGAACTCGTCAAACCGCAGCGGACGGTTGTCCATGGCTGCCGGAAGGCGGAACCCGTATTCCACCAAATTTTCCTTTCGGGACCGGTCGCCACCGTACATAGCGCGGACCTGGGGCAGGGTGACGTGGCTTTCGTCCACCACCAGTAGAAAGTCTTTTGGGAAGTAATCCAACAGGCAAAAGGGACGCGTGCCGGGTTCCCGGCCGTCCAGGTAGCGGGAGTAGTTTTCAATGCCCGAGCAGTAGCCCAGTTCTCGGATCATCTCCAAGTCGAAGTTGGTGCGTTCTTCCAAGCGTTTGGCCTCCAAGGGACGGCCGTTCTGAAGAAAGAAATCCACTTGCTTCACCAAGTCGTCCTGGATGCCGTGGATGGCCCTTTGGAGTTGAGCGGGAGTCGTGACAAATAGGTTGGCGGGATACACTTGAATGGCCTCCAGCGACTCGATTTTTTGGTGACGTTCGCCATCCATGGCGTCGATTTGGTCGATTTCGTCGTCCCAAAGCGTAATGCGGTAATACGTATCTCCGTAGGCCGGGAAAATATCGACGGTGTCTCCTTTGACCCGAAAATTGCCCCGTTTGAATTCGGCGGTGGTCCGGCTATACAAAGCGCTCACAAATTGATGCAGTAGCGCTTGCCGACCCACGCGCTGGCCTTTTTTGACCGCCACCACCTGTTGGCCAAACGCTTCGGGATTTCCGGCTCCGTACAAGCAACTGACTGAGGCGACCACCAAAACGTCCCGGCGTCCACTCAAAAGCGACGACGTCGTACTCAAACGAAGTTTTTCGATTTCCTCGTTGATGGAGAGGTCTTTCTCGATGTACGTGCCGGTGGAAGGGATGTAGGCCTCCGGCTGGTAGTAATCGTAGTAGGATACAAAGTATTCCACCGCGTTGTTGGGGAAAAACTGCTTGAATTCCTGATAGAGCTGGGCGGCAAGGGTCTTGTTGTGGCTCAAGACCAACGTCGGACGTTGCACCTCCTGTACCACATTGGCCACAGTGAAGGTTTTCCCGGACCCTGTAACGCCAAGAAGGGTTTGCTGCGGCTCGCCTTGCAGAATTCCCTGGGACAGAGCGGCAATGGCGGCCGGCTGGTCTCCCGTCGGTCCGTACGGACTGATCAGCTCAAATTCCACGGAAGAGGAACTTAGGCACGTTCTTGCAGCGCTTTTCTCGCAACTTTAAGTTTGACTTCCCACTGGGCCACTTCCTCTCCAGCCGCATCAAGACGCTTTTTGGCTTCTACCAACAAAGGATTGGGCTTGGAAGACTTGCCGGTGGTAAAACGGGCGAAGTTGGCTTCCATCTGGGTGAGCTCCCGGCGGGATTCGTCGAGCTTGTTGCGCAGGAACTGGACTTCCCGCTCCAAGCTTTGGCCGCCATCGTTCCCCATGGATTCCAGCTTCTGTTGGTACCGGATTTTTTGGGATTCGGCTTTGTTCATGTCCAACGCACCAAAATGGCCGTCCATGACGGCGTGGAACTTGGCGTCCAACTTGCGTTCTTTTCCGGGCAAGGGACCGGCCTCTTTCCAGCGCTTGGAGAGGTCCAGCAAGATGGGCAAGTGCTCTCTGCCAGAGACGGTAAGTCCTTGAGCTTCATCCAACAACGCACGCTTCAAAACCGCATTTTCTTCCAAAGCAGCGTCTTGCTGGTTTTGTTCGGATTTCGCCTTTTCAAAGAAAGCGTTGCATGCGGTGCGGAATCGCTCCCACAATTTGTCGCCTTCCCCTTTGGGTACAAAAGGCGTTTTTTTCCAATCGGACTGTAGCTGTTTCAGAATGGCCGCGGTTCCTTTGATGTCGGAACTGTCTTTCAAGGCTTCTGCCTGATCGACCAGGGTCATTTTAGCGGCAAGCGCCTCAGCAAAAGCGGCTTTTCGTTCTTTAAAGAAACCATTTCGCGCGCGATTCAGTCGGTGTTCGACTTCCCGAAAGCGCTTCCAAATGGCATCGCTGGCATCTCCAAACGTGTGTCCAACCGCTTGCAGAACTTTCCGTTGCTCGCCCAGGTCTACAAAAATTTGGTTCCACGCGGCTGCATTCTGCGCACTGGCTGTAGCCGCCCACGCCTCAATCTGTTCGACGCAAGCCGCTTTGGCTTCCAATCGTTCTTTGTTAACGAGGTTGATGGCATCGCTGGCTTCCCGACGCTTGTCATGCACCGCGTCTGTGGCCTGCTTGAATTTTTCCCAGAGGGGTTCTTTCAATTCGGGTGCGACGGGTCCCGTTTCCTTCCACGATGCATGCAAGGTTTGCAGGAAGCGCAGGGTGTCTTGCTTCAAAGCATCCTCCAAGCGGGCTTCTGCTTGGGCAATCAGGGCTTCCTTGGCGACTTGGTTGTGTTTGTAATCCAATTCCCGCAATTCGTTGCTCAGGCGCAACTGGTCGTAGAAACGATCTACGAGGAAACGATACGTAGGGTACAGGGTATTCGCTTGTTCCGAGGGCACAGCACCCACGGATTTCCAGCGTTCTTGGATGGTCCGAAATTCGGTGTAGGTTTTGGCGGTGGGCAATTCGGGCCGTTCCGCCAAGGCCTTCAGTTCAACCAACAAGGCTTCTTTGGCCTTTAGATTGGCATGCAACCGTTGGTCTTCCTCTTGTTTCCACGCCGTTCTTTTGGAGCGGTATTGGTTGCTGAGGTCTTTCCAACGGAGGAAGTCCGCGGCTTCGTAATGAAAATCCATGGCAACTCCTCCTTCGGCCAAAAAGGCCTCCAGGGCCTGCTGGCGGGCGTCGGCCATGCGTCCGTCTAAAACCGTGCGCAAAGCGGGCCAAAGAACCCGGAGTTCTTCTTGAGAACGTTGTGCCAGGTAGGATTTCGCCTCAACGAGCAGTTTTTCGGTGTCCCAATCGGCAAAAGAGGGAAGCTCCAAGGCCTGCAGGGCATCCTGGGAATCTCCTTCATCCGCAACGGGAACGTCCAAGGCAACCACTGGGGGGTGGGCCGCATCTTCCTGGAAATCCACAAGGGCTGCTGCTTCTTCCTCAACCGTTTCAACCGCGACGGTGTCCGTGGCCGTTTCCGCGGTGTCCGCGACGGCATCGTTCTGCATCATAGGGGCGGTCTCGGTTTCGGGAGTGCCGGCGGAAATGTGGTCGATCGGCTGATCGGATAGGGCTTCGGAGGCGTTCTGTGGATCCATGGTTTTCAAATAGGGTCTAAATTTCGGGAATAACCCCCGAAGATTTCCAAAATTCCCAGGCTTTTTTCGATTGGGCCCGAAGCATGGATACTCCGTCTTGTGCGGTAGCGCCTTGTTGCGAGGCAGCCGACATCCACGGGGTGGGAGAGGGGTGGTACACAAGATCCACTGCCAAGGTACTGGCATCCAACGTATTCCAAGCCATTTCTGGGGCCACGTCGGGGAAAGCAGGGCTGCCCAAAGGAGTAGCTTGGATCAGCAAGGCATAACCCGACAAGGGGTGATTTTTTAATGCATCCCAGGGCAAGGTGTGGATAGCCCAAGCCGGTTTTTGGGAACGGTACACCACCTCAATGGTCCACCCTCGGCTGGTCAGGGCATGGTGCACTGCCCGAGCAGCACCTCCTGCGCCCAGAAGTAACCCTTTTCCAGGAAGGGCCAAGCGCCACGGCGCAGGCAGGGATTCCCAGAAACCGTCGGCGTCGGTGTTATGGCCCATCCATTTCCCGCTTGGCAAAACGGCTACGGTATTGATGGCACCCACGGCTTCGGCATCCGGTGACCAGACGTCCATCCAGGCGCCTATTTGTTCTTTGAACGGAAGGGTAACATTGAACCCCATAGGGCGTCCCGATGCCTCCCACCAGGCCTGTCGGTCGATGGGCCATTCAGGGGTTTCGAAGAGGGGATATTCTACCCCAGAAATGCCTTCGGCCAAGGCCCATTCCGCCGCAAATCCGGGGGACTTGGAATGGGCGATGGGGAATCCCAAAAGCCCCAGTCGCACCGGCGTTTTTTTATTTGGCACGTCGATTTCCCCAGTACTCCAAGCCCAAGACCAGTATGGTACCCAGAACGGCAAAACCGATTGCGGTAACCCACTGCGGGTCCATACCTTGTTCCGCCCAACTCCAAGGGGATGCGGGCCGGTCCACGGTGCCTCCTGATCTCCAGGGCCATACCTTCGCCAACGAACCCAGCATAAAACCGGCCAAGCAGGCCACTGTTAAGTCGTGGTACTTCGCAAAAAGCCATTTTAAGACATGGGAAAAGCTGGTTATGCCAATTAAGGCACCTGCGGCAAAAACAGAGATAACGGCCAAATTCCGCTCGTGTAAACTATCCAAAACAAACCGGTAAGCGCCCAGCAGCACCAAAATAAAACTGCCGCTAATACCGGGGAGAATCATGGCGCAAATGGCAATCACCCCGCAAAAAAAGAGGTAGGGAAGCCCCAATTCTGCAGAAGTACTCGGCGTCAAAGCGGTAATCCAATAGGCAAAGGCAATACCCGCTATTCCGAAAATCCACACACCGGTGGTAGGCTTTTTGATCATCCGAACGACCAAAACAATACTGGACAAAACCAACCCAAAGAAGAACGACCAGATGCCGATGGGTTCGTTGTCCATCAAGTAGGTGACGGCCTTGGACAAAGTCAGGATACTCAGTGCGATGCCGGAAAGCAAGGGGAGGAGGAAGGCACCATTGACAGCGTTCCAAACCCCTTTGACTCCTTCGGTGCGGAGTATTTTGATCAGTCCGAAATTCACCGCGGCAATGGAAGCCAGCAGGGTTTCGTAGATGCCCGAGATAAAGGCAATGGTGCCGCCCGATACGCCGGGGACCACGTCGGCCGCTCCCATGGCCAACCCTTTGGCCATCAAAACAAGGTACTTTTTCATGGGGCGAATTTACGCCAACGGCGGCGCATAGGGACCCAGTTTTTCCATCAAAACTGGATCTTCGCGCAAGTGGGGAAAGTATTCCAAAAGCAAGGCCGCTGTTTCTTCCGGTTGCAGCGCCATGCCGCGGTCCAACCATGTCCAGGCTTCTTCGGTTTCTCCGGAGGACAACAGGTATCCCACATACACCGCGTGGAGGGCTTCGGAGTCGGGAAATGCCAAGAGGGCTTCCAGCAACGTGTCGTAGGCCAAATCGACTTGTTCCCGGTCCAGCAACAATTCGACATAGTCCATGTACAGGTCTGGGTCGGGCATTTGGAGGGAATAGAGGACCGTTCGGTAGCGGTTTTCGGCTTCTTGCAGGAGGCCCATTTTCTTGTAAATGTCCGCGGCCACCAAGTGGTAATCCGGGTTGTCCGGTTCCAAGGATAGGGCTTTTTTAATGTGGTGCAGCGACTCAAAGAAACGTCCTTGGTCGCTGAGCATCAAGGCCAATTCCAAGTGGGCTTCGTCCAATTCTGCATCCAACTCCAGGGCCTTGCGAAAGTGGACATTGGCTTGCTCCATGTTTTCCAGCATCCGCAAACAGTTTCCCAAACGAAAATGGGCGTACCCGCTTTCTTCGTCGCCCTCCAGAGAGAGTTTGTAAACCTCGGCGGCCTCTTGGAATCGCTCGGAACGCTCCAAGATGCGCGCTTTTTCGTAGTAAGCCGCGGTAAAAGCATCGTCAATCAGCAAGGCGTAATCCAAAGACTGCAGGGCCGCTTCGGGATTGCGCAACCGGGAATGGGTAATCCCCAAGTGGTACCAGGCCGTTTCGCTGAACGGGTGCTTCTGAAGGAACCCATTGAACCACTCCACGGCTTTTTGGCCTTGGTCCATGGAGTCGTAGCAAATGGCTACGTTGTACAAGATATTTTCGTCTGTGGGCTCTTCTTCCAAAACCTGCTTGAAGTATTTGATGGCCTCTTCGTACCGACCCAGACTTTGGTAGAGGTTGCCCAATTGAATCCAAATTCCAATTGGGTCTTCGGCCGTTTTAATGGCTCTTTTCAGGGAACGAATGGCCTCTTCCGGGCGTCCTTGTTTCGAAAAAAGGAGCCCCCGGGTTGCATGCACGTCGGCGTTGTTGGGGTCCAGAGACTCGGCATGCGCCAAGAGTTCTTCGGCCTCTTCCAGCCGTTCGGTTGCAACCGCGTACTGG
>JBILEM010000047.1:0-8363 GCA_044352085.1 Schleiferiaceae bacterium | reverse complement strand
CCGCTGCGCCACGCCAAACCGGTGCTGTTCGTCCACAATGGCCAGCCCCAATTGGGCAAAGACGACGCGGTCTTCGATCAGGGCGTGGGTGCCCACCACAAAGTCGACCGTCCCGTCGGCGAGTCCTGCCAGAATGCGGGTGCGGTCTGCCGTTTTGGTGCTGCCGGTGAGGCACGCCAGGTGGAGGTCCATGGCTTCGGCGTAGGGGAGGAGTCCGGCAAAATGCTGCTGCGCCAAGATTTCGGTGGGGGCCATCAGACACGCTTGCAGCCCGTTGTCTTTGGCCAGCAGCATAGTCAAAAAAGCCACCATGGTTTTGCCCGACCCCACGTCGCCTTGGAGCAGGCGGTTCATTTGGAAGCCCGTGCGCAGGTCGTGGCGAATTTCGCGGACGACGCGTTTTTGCGCCTCGGTGAGTTCAAAGGGAAGTTCCTTTTCGTAAAAATGCAAAAAGTAGGGCCCCACCCGGTCCAAAATGCGGCCTCGGTTGGCTTTTTGGCGCTGGGTTTTTTGGACCTGCATGCCCAGCTGCAGGAGAAAGAGCTCTTCAAAGGCCAGGCGTTGCCGGGCCAGGGACAAGCCGGCTGCGTCCGCGGGGAAATGCATGGTGCGCACGGCCTCGTGGGCCGCGGGCCATCCAAACCGACGGAGCCAGTCCGGCGGCAGCCATTCCGGCACCGTCGGGGCGTCCAAATGAACAGCCGCACCCGCAATCAGTTTGGCCAATCCCCGCGCGTGCAGTCCGCGTCCGGCCAGTTTTTCGGTGGTGGAATACACGGGGAACAGGCCTCGGACGGGGCGTTGCTGGAATTCGGTCCACTTTTCGACTTCGGGGTGGGTGATGTTTCGCTTGTGTTGGAAGGCCGTGACCTTGCCGTAAACCACGACATCTTCGTTGATTGGCAGGCTCCCGCGCACCCATTTGACGCCCTGGAACCAGACCAGTTCGAGGGTGCCTGTGGCGTCTTCAAATTGGGCCACCAAACGTTTTTTGGGTCCGGCTCCGGCTTCGGTGATTTTGGTGATGCGTCCCCGAAATTGGATTTCTGCCGGTCCGTCGACGACCTCGCTAATGGAATAGAACTGGGAGCGGTCCACGTACCGGAAGGGGTAGTGCTGCAGCAGGTCGCCCACGGTGCGCATGCCCAGTTCTCCGGCCAGCAGGGCCGCACGCTGGGGCCCTACGCCTTTGAGAAATTCCAGGGGACTGTCCCACATGCTCGAAGCCATGCTCAAAAATAGGCGTTACATTCGCGTTGTTGTGAATCGGATGGGAAACTTCGACGGAAAATGGGCCCGGTGGGCGGTAGACGCCTTGCTGATGGGCGCCTCCTTTGCCGTGGCGCTTGCCCTTCGCTTTGGCGACTTGGACACCCAAAACCCCGTTTACTTTGACTTTTACGTGCAAATGGGGGTGGTTCAAGCCCTGGTCTGGGGGCTTTTGTCCCAGTCGCGCGGGCTTCTGCTGTACCAGTGGGAGCCGGGTTGGGGCTGGAAGGATGCCAGTCTCCCGTTTTTGCGCATTTTGGGGCTGCACATTGCGGTGACGGCCCTGCTGTTGGTAGCGCTGAAGTTTACCCTTTTTTCCCGGTGGTTTTGGGCCTTGCATTTTCTTTTGTTCACGGTGTTGGCAGCGGGATGGCGCGCCGTGGCATTGCAGCGGCTGCGCCGCCGGTGGAGCGACCCCCAATGGGCCCGGTCCATTTGGTTGGTGGGCGATGGCCATGCCGCCCAGCGTTTTGCCGCCACCGCGGCTGCCCGTCCCGATTGGGGCCTGCGCTTGGACCGCCACGTGATAGACCCCGTTGAATTCCGGGACGACTGCCCGGTTTTGCCCCTGGAGGAAAAGCCCTACGCCCTGTACTGCGCCTTGCCGGGTGGGCATCCCGACGTTCCCCGCTGGCTCCGTTGGGCCGAAAACGAAGGCATCCGTTTTCGCTATTTGCCCGACCTGGGCGAATGGGGCTCTCGCCGGGCCGTTCTCCACACCGAATCAGGATTTCCAACCGTCCAATTGCGCCCCGAGCCGCTGGCACAGCCGTTGGCCCGTTTGGCCAAACGGGTGCTGGACGTGGTTGTTTCTACGGTTGTTTTGGTCTTGATCGGCTGGTGGCTCATTCCCCTGGCGGCGGTTGCCCTTCAAATCGAAAGCCGAGGTCCGGTCTTTTTTAGGCAAGTGCGCCACGGCTACGGCGGTCAAACATTTGTGCTGTGGAAGCTCCGAACCATGCGGCCCCACGCAGACGAACACACCAAGGAAGCGGCTCCGGACGACCCGCGCATTACCCGGGTGGGGCAGTGGATGCGCCGCCTGGCCATCGATGAATTCCCGCAGTTCGCGCAGGTGTGGTGGGGCACCCTCAGCTTGGTGGGCCCCCGTCCGCACATGGTGGCGCAAACCCCTGAATTTCAGCGACGAGTGGCCCATTACGCCCTACGGCATTGGGTGAAGCCGGGCCTGACTGGGCTGGCCCAAGTCCGCGGCTACCGCGGAGATTCCTCGGACCAAATCCTATTGGACAAGCGGATCGAAGCCGACCTTTACTACGTGGAGAATGCCAGCTTGCTCCTGGATTTGCAAATTTTGTTCGAAACGGGTTGGTGGTGGATCACCGGGCGCGGAGGCGCTCAAAGGCCTGGACGTACCCGTCGATAACCTCTTCCCACCGGTATTTCTGCAGACGCACGCTGTGGTCCAAAGGAAGCAACTCGGCGTGTTCCCAAGCGGATTGCAGCTCTTTCTCGTTGGAAAAATAGGCCGCATTTTGTAGCAAAACGCCATGGTTAAACGGATTTCGGTGGGCAGCAATTCGGCAGCCGGAAGCCATGGCCTGCAACAAGCCTGGATTGGTCCCGCCGACGGAGTGGCCGTGGAAGTAGAGGCGGCAGTGCTGACGCAGCGTTTCCACCTCGTTGGGGTCAAACAAAGCATCCAACCAATGGATGGAAGGGGCGTCGGAAAATCGGGCACGCAAAAACTGTCCGTGCGGAGTGCTCCAATCGGCCACTGCAACCAAGGGGATGGAGGATTTAATTGCTCCATTTAACACCAATTCCCAATTGTTTTCTGGCACCGCCCTGGAAAGGACTAGAGCATACGTCCCCGCTTCCAGCCCCCATTTTGTTAGTCCTTGTTCCGGTTGCGGCTGCGGTATATCGGCTCCGTATGCCAATTCCACCCGGGACTTGCCGGGGTAGTGTTTTTTTACGTAATCCATTAGCGCCGGGTGGTCGGCAACAACCGTATCCGCCGCTTCCACGGCCCACTTTTCTTGCCACCGCAGTACCGTTCGGATCCACGGTTTGTATTTACCACGTTTCCATTCCAACCCATCCAAATGGACAAAGAGCAACGGTTTTTTCAGGAATCCCAAACTGCGCAAGCACAAGAGCCATGCACCGCTGGAGGTGGTGCCTAAGGCAAAAAGGATATCCGGGCGCAATTTTTCGGCATGAAAAAGGGAGAGGGCGTCGTAAACCAATTGTCCCGCGGAGCCCCACCTGGGTTCGGGATCCCACTGAACAACTCGGTGAATGCCCTTCCAGAGCGGTGAGGGGTCGGGGTGGGTGGAGGAGGTATAAACCCACACTTCGTGGCCCCGTTCCCGGAGGCCCAAGGCCAGATGTTCTGCCAATTCTTCAAACCCCCCGTACCGATTGGGTATGCCTCGGCTCCCCTGAATGGCGATGCGCATGGGCCGGATAAGGCTTTGGTAGTGGGGGATAAGGGCTTCGGCCACACTTCCCCACGTTTGCTGCAGGGCAAACGCTCTCCCGGCCTCGTTTTTTTCCATCCGCAACGATTTCTCCACAGCCCCTGCCAGTCCATCGGGAGAGGGATGCCCCCACGTGACATAGGCTTTCAGGATTTCGGAGCTCTCCGCCTGCGTGGACAACACCACCCGGCATCCGGAAACGAGGCCCTCCAAGGCCGTCAATCCGTAGGTTTCAAACAAGGAAGGAACAATTACGCCCTCGGCATGCTTGTAGCGCTGCCCCAGGTCCTGGGCATCCAATCCTCCGGGGTGCCAGTGGATTTCTGCGCCGGCTTCCCGTGCCGAAGCGATTTGTTGCGCAAAGAGCCGGCCGTATGCGGCGTGGTGGGGGGCAATTTCGCCTACAAAGGTGAGGGGCCCAACGGCAACGCCGCGCTTGGCAAGCAAGCCCCAAGCCGCAGCCAAGGCCGCCTGGTTCTTTAAACCTTCAATGCGTCCCACACAGAGCCAACCGCGTCGGTTTTTGGACATCAAATGATCTTGAAAGACAGGGTGCAGCAACGACGGCCAAACCCCCGGACCAATCACGGTCGTTTTGCCCACGGCACCCGGAAAGTGGCTTTCAATGCGTCGGGCTTCTTGCGGAGTTGTGGTGATGATTTTCTGCGATCGTTCGATGGCCTTCCATTGGCTGCCTTTCCATCCATATCGGAAGAGGGTCCAAGGAAGCCATCGGTCTTTCCCCAGAATGGCCTTGCCCAAGGCTTTTATCCACTCCCACGGCACGGCGACGCCATAAAAACGGTTCCGGTCGTACGCGCTGTAGTCGACCCACAAGGTGGAATAGATGACCGGCAAATCGCCTGCAAACGGCAAAATGGACCAAGCATCTTGCGGCCTCCCCAGATTCCAGATATGAATGGCGTTGATTTGACTGGTTCGCAGAAGTTTGGCTGCCTGACGTCGATCGGCAACGAGGTCTACCACTACCCCTCGGTCGCGGAGGGCTTGAGCGGTTTGCTCAATTTGGACGGTATCTCCCCCACGTATACGCCACAAATGGGGCCGAACAAAAAACAGGACTCTCACAGGCCCCGAATTTACGAGAACGGCGGTACATTTGACAAAACAATTAGCCATGGCGTTCCCAAAATTTCTGGTGGGTGACAATACCGACCAACCTGAAAGTGTCTACATCATTCACACGGAATATCCCCGGTTCATTTTGGACTTGGATACCGATGAAATTGAGTGGCTGGACGATTTGGAGTCCGAAAACGAGGAAGAGACCACATCGGAAATGGCGGCTCTAATCGAACAAGCCGAAACGTTTTACCAGCGCGAGGTGGACCGGTACGAGGCAATGGAGTGAGCCGCATGCAGCACGCCGCCTCCAAAAAGAAGAATCACCGGGGGGCGTCCAGCGGAGGTTTTTCGGAATTCTTATCCAGCAGCAAGGTCAACCTGGCCCTGGCTATTCCGGTCGTTGTAGGCCAATTGGGCCACATCGCCACCGGGGTAGCCGACAGCATCATGGTGGGCCAGCTGGGAACCATTCCCTTGGCGGCAGTGTCTTTTGCCAACAGTTTTCTGGCCCTGCCTTTGGTACTGGGCATAGGTATTTCCTACGGTTTGACGCCTTTGGTGGCGCGGGCTATGGGGCAGGGAAAGCACGCCAAGACCGGTCGCCTGTTGAAGAATTCCTTGTGGATCAACGGGGTCCTGGGCGCCGCATTGGCCTTGCTTACTTTGGCCGTTCCGGCAGCGGGGGCGTGGTTGGGCCAGCCGCAAGACGTTATGGATACGGCCACCGGATACGTCAATGTGGTCGGCTTTTCGCTCTTCCCGCTGATGCTTTTCATGTCCTACAAGCAATTTTCCGAAGGACGCGGGAACACGGTTATGGCCACCCGAATTTCGTTGCTTGGAAATGGATTGAATGTTGGTCTTAATTACGTCCTGATATACGGCCTGTGGGGTTTGCCTGAAATGGGCATGACCGGAGCGGGAGTGGCCACGGCCATTTCGCGGATCTTTATGGCGGCTGCATTGGCGTGGTCCATCCACCGCGCCCCGTCGTTTCAGGAGTCCTTGGCCGGTTTTCACGAAGCGCCGCCCCGAAAAAAGCCCATGGCTGCCATTTTGAAGCTTGGCGTGCCCACAGCGCTGCAGTACCTCTTTGAAGTTGGCGCCTTTGCCGCGTCCGCATGGATCATTGGCACCACGGGAGCCATTCCCCTGGCCGCCCACCAAATCGCGATCAACTTGGCCAGCATCAGCTACATGGCGGCTTCCGGTTTTGGGGCCGCTGCCACCATTCGGGTGGGGCAATTCCTGGGTCAAAACAAGCCGCGCGAGGCCCAGTCGGCCGCCACCAACCTCTTTATTCTCACCTTGGGATTCATGGCCCTTGCCGGAGTTGCATTCTTTCTAGGAAAAGAATGGTTGCCCTCCCTTTACAACGAACACCCCGGTACCATTGCCGCCGCCTCTCAGCTGTTGCTGGTGGCTGTCTTTTTCCAACTGTCCGATGGCGTCCAAGTCACGGCGCTGGGCGCGTTGCGCGGCCTCGGAGACGTCCGCATCCCCACCTGGGCCACCTTTGTGGTCTATTTTGGCATCACCCTTCCCTTGGCTTATTTCGCCGCAAAGCATTGGGGCATGGGGGCTTTGGGCGTGTGGCAAGCTTTGGCCCTGGGACTCACGCTTTCTGCCGGATTCCTGACGTACCGGTTTTACCGGGTGCTCAAGACCAAATAAGGGCTATTTCGCAGCCGAATCCCCATTGCGCCGTTCAAAAACGGACACACACGTTCCAAATTATTACGCGTACTGCTCGACGTCTTCCTCCTCGATGGTGGTGCCGCACAATATGTACAGGCGTTCCACCACGTTCCGAAGCTGGCGGATGTTACCACTCCAAGACCGCCGCTGGAGGGCTTTCAGGGCTTTGTCGGTAAATGTTTTAGCGGCGAATCCGCTTTCCGACGTCAGCAATCCACCAAAGTGCACCGCCAATTCGGGAATGTCTTCCTTTCGATCGTCCAGGCCTGGGACCTGGATCACAATCACGCTGAGGCGGTGGTAGAGGTCTTCCCGGAACCGGCCTTCCGCCATTTCCTTTTCCAGGTTTTTGTTGGTGGCGGCCAGCACCCGCACATTGACAACAATGGCTTTGTCGGAACCGACGGGGGTAATGGTATTTTCTTGCAGGGCGCGCAGCACCTTGGCTTGGGCAGACAAACTCATGTCGCCAATTTCATCTAGGAAGAGCGTGCCCTCGTGGGCCAACTCGAATTTTCCCTTGCGGTCTTTCACGGCCGACGTAAAGGCGCCTTTGGTATGTCCAAACAGCTCGCTTTCAATCAATTCCGACGGTATGGCAGCGCAGTTGACCTCGATTAGCGGCATTTTGGACCGTGCGCTGGCTTCGTGAATCCGGTGGGCCACAATTTCCTTTCCGCTGCCGTTGGGCCCAGTAATCAACACCCGGGCATCCGTGGGGGCCACTTTGTCCACCATTTGGCGGATCGCAGTCAATGCCTCCGACGCGCCCACCATTTGGTATTTGGAGGTGATTTTTTTGCGCAAGGTTTTGTTCTCCGTGACCAGTCGGCCGCGGTCCAGCGCCTGGCGAATGGTTTGGACCAATCGGTTCAAATCCGGCGGCTTGGAAATGTAGTCAAAGGCCCCTTTGCGCAGGCAGGATACCGCCGTGTCCAAATCTCCATGTCCGGAAATCATCACCACCGGGGTTTCGGGCGCATGGGCAACGGCGAAGTCCAACACCTCAATGCCGTCTTTCAGGGGCATTTTGATGTCGCACAAGACCAAGTCAAAGACCCCGGTGCTCAAGGCGTCAATGGCTTCTTGGCCGTTCTCAGCCTCTGCCACCACGTGCGCCTTGTCTTCCGTCAGCAAGATGTTCCGGAGCACATTGCGGATGGCTTTTTCGTCTTCTACCAGGAGGATGCGGGCCATTTGTTGGGGTTTTGAAGGAGGGACAACCACACGCCCTCTTTGAGCGCAAAGGTACTGAGTCCTACCGGACGAGACTCAGGAAGTTGGGCCAGTACGGGCAGGATTTGCAACGGGCTGAGATGGAGGGTGTCCGCTCGCATCGGCACCATTCCCGGCAGGGACAGGCGTTCTTCCACGGTGGTGGTCAAAAGCGATTCGCATAAAGGAACAAAGGCGTCCACCGGCCATTCCGCGCGGGTTTGGCCCGGGGCCAGTGGCGGTTGGTTGTTAGCGAGGGCCCAGACGTCGAACAAGGTGTCAAAGGACCCCGACGAGCCAATAAGTTGGACGGGTTTCCAGCGGTCGATGGCTTCCAAAACCGGTGCCAGTTCCATTTGAATGTGCGCCTGCATGGCTTCCAAATCCTCCGCCTTCATGGGATTGGACGGTTGAAACTGTTCTTTCAGCCGCGTTACTCCCAGAGGCAAGCTCAGGGACCAAAGGACGCGGTCTTGGTGGCCCACAATGAATTCGGTGCTGCCGCCCCCAATGTCCATAACAAGCACCGGGGCATTGGGCAGGGGGTAGGCCTGCTGCACCCCGCGGTAGATGAATTCGGCTTCCAGCAACCCGTCGATGACGTGGAGGTGCACACCGGCTTCGTCCAGCGCCCGTGCCACAAAAGCA
>JBILEM010000046.1:0-8477 GCA_044352085.1 Schleiferiaceae bacterium | reverse complement strand
AGCGCGTTCCAGCAGTACAAAGCCACGGACGGGGTCCACGTCGAGCACGGCCAGTTCGGTAACCACTTTTTTAACGCAGCCCACCCCGGTGATGGGCAAGGTGCACGCCGCCAGCAGTTTGGATTCGCCCTTGGGGTTGGTGTGTTGCATGGCCACAATGATGTTCTCGGCCGACGCTACGAGGTCCATCGCGCCTCCCATACCTTTCACCATCTTGCCGGGAATTTTCCAGTTGGCAATGTCTCCGCTGTCAGACACTTCCATGGCTCCCAAAACGGTGAGCTGCACTTTTTGGGCGCGAATCATGCCGAAGCTGAGGGCGGAGTCGAAGAAGGCCGCGCCGGGAAGGGCGGTGATGGTCTGTTTGCCGGCGTTGATCAAGTCGGGGTCTTCCTCGCCTTCCCACGGAAAGGGACCCATGCCCAGGATGCCGTTTTCGGACTGAAATTCCACGGAGATGCCGGCGGGAATGTAGTTGGCCACCAGGGTGGGGATGCCTATCCCCAGGTTGACGTACCAGCCGTCTCGAAGTTCTTGCGCAATGCGCTGGGCGATGCCGTTTTTGTCAAGAGCCATGGCGTAGAATCAAGAGCGCGGACGAACCGTGCGGTTTTCAATGCGTTTTTCGTAGCGTTCCCCTTGGAACAGGCGGTGGACAAAGATGCCCGGCACGTGGATGTGGTTGGGGTCCAAAGTGCCCAAGGGAACGATTTCCTCCACTTCGGCCACGGTGATTTTGCCCGCCATGGCCATCAGGGGGTTGAAGTTCCGTGCGGTGCCCCGGAAAACGAGGTTGCCGGCGGGGTCTGCCTTCCAAGCCTTGACAAAGGCAAAGGAGGCGTCAAAAGCGTATTCCAAAAGATGGGGCTTTCCGTTGAAAACCCGGACTTCTTTGCCTTCGGCCACTTCGGTCCCGTAGCCTGCGGGCGTAAAAAAGGCGGGAATTCCCGCGCCAGCTGCGCGGCAACGCTCGGCCAGGGTGCCTTGGGGAATCAGTTCCACTTCCAATTCTCCCGACAGCATCTGCCGTTCAAACTCGGCATTTTCGCCCACGTAGGACGAGATCATTTTTTTGACTTGGCGGGTTTCCAGCAGGAGGCCCAAGCCAAATCCGTCCACTCCGGCGTTGTTGGAAACACAGGTGAGGTTTTTGGTGCCGCGGCGGCGAACCGCTGCAATGGCATTTTCCGGGATGCCGCTCAGGCCAAACCCTCCAAAGAGGACCGTCATGCCATCTTCCAGGCCTTCCAATGCCGCGTCGGCACCGGATACGCGTTTGTCTATCATGGTTCAGTCGAATTCGCTCCATTCATCCGAAGCCGCTTCTGCCGCGGCGGCGCGGCAGTCGGTGCGAATGGTCAGAGGGGTGGAGGGCAAATCAAAGGCATCGGACCGCACACCCAATGCGGGGTCGGCGTAGCATTTTCGCATGTAGAGAGCCCAGACCGGCAAGGCGGTGGTGGCGCCTTGTCCAAAGACGGTGGAGCCAAAATGCGCGGCACGGTCGTCGCACCCGGTCCAAACGCCGGTGATCAAGTTGGGAACCATGCCCATGAACCAGCCGTCGGAGTTGTTTTGGGTCGTTCCGGTTTTGCCGGCAATGGGATTGTTGAAAGCGTAGGGGAAGCCGGTGACCACGTTGTCGGGGTAGCCGCCTCCCGAAGACCGCAACCTAGCGCCTGTTCCGTACTCGGTTACGCCAGAGAGCAGGCTGGTCACGGCGTACGCGACTTCCGGCGAAAGGGCCTCGTGGGACTCGGGGACGAACTCGTCCAGCACCACCCCGTTTTTGTCTTCGATTCGGGTAATCACAATGGGCTTGGTGTACACGCCGTGGTTGCCAAACGCCGTGTAGGCACCCACCATTTCTTCCACCGTGAGGTCAACGGTGCCCAACGCAATGGAGGGCACTTCGGGGAGGTCGGACGTCATACCCAAGGCCCGCGCCAACTGCACCACCGCCTGCGGACCGATTTGTTTCATCAAGTAGGTGGTGATGGTGTTCACCGATTTGGCCAAGGCCTGTTTCAAAGTCAAGAGGCCGCCGTACTCGTTGTCGGAATTGCTGGGGCACCAGTCCTCGGTCAATCCAAATTCTCCCGCTTGGATGCAGACTTTTTGGTTGGGAACCTCCATGCACGGCGAGAATTTTTTCTGCTCCATGGCCGCGGCATAGACGAAGGGTTTGAAGGTAGATCCGACCTGCCGCTGTCCCTGCCCGACGTGATCGTACTGGAAGTGGGCGTAGTCAATGCCGCCCACCCAGGCCTTTACAAAGCCGGTTTGCGGCTCCACGCTGAGCAGTCCGCACTGGTAGAACGACTTCATGTACCGAATGGAATCCCAGGGGCTCATGACGGTGTCAATGGGACCTTTCCAACTGAACACCTTCATGGGTATCTTGGTGCGGAATGCCTTTTGAATTTCGGACTCGCTGGCGCCGGCGTCTACCAAATTCCGGTACCGCGGGGTCTGCTTCATGCCCCGGTTCATAATCGTTTGGTACTGCGCTTCGGCATTTCCCTGGAAATGAAAGGGGCCGTATTTGCGGTTGCCAATTTGCTTGAAGAAGACGCGCTGGAGGTTGGAGAGGTGTTCGGAAACGGCTTCTTCCGCATAGCGCTGCATGCGCACATCGATGGTGGTGTAGATCTTGAGTCCGTCGGTGTACAGATTGTACGAGGAACCGTCGGGTTTGGGGTGATCTTCCACCCATTTCTTCAATTCGCCCCGCACATATTCCCGCAAATAGGGAGCCAATCCCCGGTCGTGGCCTTGGGGATTGAACCGAATCTCCAAGGGTTCTTCGCTGAAGGCGGTGAATTCCTCCTCCGTGAGGTAGCCGTTGCGTTCCATTTGCCGCAGCACGGTGTTGCGCCGGGCGGTGGTTTCTTCGGGGCGCCGGAGGGGGTTGTAGATGGACGGATTTTTCACCATTCCCACCAAGACCGCGGCTTCTGGAACCGTGAGTTGCTGGGGGTTTTTGCCAAAGTAAATGCGGGAAGCGCTGTGGATCCCCACGGCCTGGTACAAAAAGTCGAACTGATTGAAATACAGCGCAATGATTTCGTCCTTGGTGTAGCGGGACTCGAGCTGGAGGGCAATGATCCACTCCTTGAATTTTTGAAGGACCCGCCCGACTTTGGTGGAAGCCGGTTCGTGGAACATCTGCTTGGCCAACTGTTGGGTCAAGGTGGAGCCCCCGCCTTGGGTACCGAAACTGACCAACGCCCTTCCCAAGGACCGGAAGTCTATGCCGGCATGCTCGTAAAAGCGCTCGTCCTCGGTGGCGACCAAGGCCTGCACCAAATGGGGGGGCAGCTGTTGGTATTCGGTATGGACGCGGTTCTCTTCAAAAAAAGTCCCCACCATTTCGCCATTGGCGTCCAGGATTTGGGTAGCCAAAAAACTCTCGGGATTCGCAATTTCCTCGGTCGAGGGCAAGGAGCCAAAGGCCCCAATCCAGGCCAAGAAAAGACCAAAGAGGATGGTCCCCGGAATGGAAAGGACCGCAATCCAGAAGAAGCGGACTTCGCGCCGAAAATCCCGCGGGGTGGAATCTTTAGCAGGAGGCATCAGCGTTTGGCGTCGGCAGGTTCAACGGATAGGCCAATGCTCCGAATTCCGGGAAGCGGCGTTTCCCGCATCACGTGGGCAAATCGAAAACGATACAGACCCGGCTTTTGAAAGGAGACGGCCTGTGCCCGAAAGGGTACCGTCAAGGTTTTGATGCCTCCTACGCCTTGGCCCAGCCATTTTCCCTGGGCGTCGGCCAGCTGGATTTCCACGGTGTCTTGGTATTCAATGCCATGAGCCCCAATGACTTGACGGCCTAAATAGCAATTTCGAAAAGGGTATTCGTCGGTGTGCCGCACCGTTACCAAAACCACATAGGGCTGCACGGTATCATCGATGGCCAGGTCGAACTGAATGGCCGAGTCGCGCTCCCAACCCGCGGAAGGAACGTCGGTGAATTCCTGGAACAAAACATCGGACGGGGTACATGCGATGCTGCCAAAAATCAGGACGAAGAGCCCGGCGATTAGGCGTTTAGGGCTTGTTTTGCGGGGGGCGGTTTCCACGTTTTTTGAAGGAACGGTTTTTCTTTTTGGGCTTGTCAAAACGGGTGAGGGAATCCTCGGTGGGAGCCACAATTTCTACGAAATCGTCGGCCTTGACGCGGTGCTCGACGACCTGCTTGTCCTCCAAGGCGGCAGGCTTTTCGCCCTTGGCATTGAGGTCCATCATGGCCTTGGCGTCTTCCGCCTTCAGGGCAATCCAGGTGGCGCGGTCTTCGCGGTAGGCGAACCACATCATGCCCCGGAGAATGTCCATTTTTTGGAGGTCGGCCTCGCCTTTGTCGGTTTTGATTTTTTTGCCTTCGGGGAAGATGCTCATGGCCTCGGCGTACTGGTCCAGCTCAAAGTTGAGGCAGCACTTGAGTTTTCCGCACTGGCCGGCCAATTTTTGGGGATTCAAGCTGAGGGACTGGTACCGCGCGGCCGAGGTGGAAACCGCTCGAAAATCGGTCAACCAGGTAGAGCAGCACAATTCCCGTCCGCAAATACCTAAACCGCCTAAACGTCCCGCTTCTTGGCGGGCACCTATGTGGCGCATTTCCACGCGGATGCCCAAGGAGGCCGAAAGATCCCGCACCAGTTGGCGGAAATCCACGCGTTCGTCTGCGGTGTAGTAAAAGAAAGCCTTGAAGCCGTCGCCTTGGGCCTCCACGTCGGACACCTTCATGTTGAGTCCGTGCTGCACGGCCATGGCGCGGCACGCGTGCATCCATTCGGTTTCTTTGGCGCGGGCGGCTTCCCACTTTTCCATGTCCCGGTCCGTCGCTTTCCGCAGAAGCTTGCGGGGGGCGGGGTCTTCGGCAACGGCCTTTTTGCGCATTTGCACACGCACCAATTCTCCGGTCAGGGAAACACTGCCAATGTCGTACCCGCCGGTGCCGGTTTCCACCACCACGGGATTGCCCACATAAAAATGCAGTTGGTGTGCGTTGTAGTAGTAGTCTTTCCTTCCGTTCTTGAAACGAACCTCCACCCACAAGCACGGCTCTTGTCCTTCGGGCAAGGCCATGTCGGACAGCCAGTTGAACACCGTCAACTTGCCGCAGGAATGGGTGCCGCAGGAGCCGTTGTTCCCGCATCCGTTGGGGATTCCGCCGTTTGATGAACAGGAGGTACAGGCCATGTCACGAAGATACGCATCTTTGCACTACCTATGCTCCGCAAATCCTCTCTCCTCGCCCTCTTGGGCCTTCTCTTCATCGCCCCCTCGGTTCAGGGACAAATCCAGCCAGTGGGCCAGTGGCGGTCCCACTTGCCCTACCGACTTTCCACGCACGTGGCGCAAGCGGGTCCGTGGGTGTACGTGGCCTCCGGAAGCGGCCTTTTTCGCTACCACGCCGACCAGAAGTACGTCGAACCATTGACCAAGGTAGAGGGCCTGACGGACGTGGACATCACCGCTCTCGCCTACGACCCCGTCACCGACTGGGTGGTGGTGGGCTACCGGAACGGAAATTTGGACTTGATCCGCGACGAGAAGATTGTAAACGTTCCGGAGTTGCTGCGCACCGCGCTTTACCCCGGAAAGAAGAAAATCAACCACATTCACTGCGGTTTGCCGGGCACCCCCCGGGCCGGCCGCGCATTGCTTTCCACGGATTTTGGGGTGGTCGAGATGAATTTGGACAACCAGCTCGTACTCGGCACCTATTTGGTGGGCCCCAATGCCCAAGAAGTGGTGGTGAATGGAACCACTACCCGGTCCGATTCCGTTTGGGTGGCCACGGCATCCGGGTTGACCGCAGCGGCGCAGGGCGATGCCTGGTTCAATCCAGCGGTTTGGCGCCGCCACGCCAAGTGGGAAGGGCAATCCGTGCTTTATGTTTCTGCCCATCCGGCCTTGGTTAATCCTCTTTTGGCGGTGGCTTTTGCCACCTCCGCGGGCGATTCCTTGTCCGTCCGGCGCGACGGGACCTGGAACTCCATCGACGACGGCCTGGAGATCCCCAGCAGCATCTACCAGGTCGTTCCTCGGTCCAACGGTTTCTGGGTGGCCCGTTCTTTCGATATTTTGGAAGTGGTACCCGGCGCAGGCAGCACCTGGCAAATCGACCCCGTCATGTCTCCAGGCACCGGAAATAATGCGGGATTCCGTCCCCGGGGCTTGGTGTGGGACGCCCAGCGCCAAATCTTGTGGACCGCCAACAGCTTCCGGGGACTGTCGTTCAAAGACAACCCCACCTACGCCCAACACCGCGTTCCGCCCGGTCCCCCGTCCGGCAATGTGTTCTCCTTGGCCACGCCCGGAGACAAAGTGTACGTCGCTCCGGGAGCCATGGATGCGACGTGGACGGCCCAATTCAATAACGATGGGGTCTTTGTTTTTCAAGAAGGACGGTGGTCTGCGATTCAAGAAGCAGCCATTGGCTACGCAAAAGACATCGTGGCAGCGGCCGCTAACCCCCAGGACACGTCCCAGGTGTATTTGGGCAGCTGGGGCAAGGGGCTGGTGCACCTCCAAGCAGGCCAGTTGGTGAACCGGTGGGACGCTACCAACAGTCCCCTGGGACCCGCCTTGGCCTCTACAGCCAACGACGTCCGCGTGGGTGGATTGGCTTTTGCGCCCGACGGAACCCTGTGGATGACGGCCTCCTTGGCCCAGAACAACCTTTATCGGCTTACGCCCAACGGGGAGTGGACCGCGTTCAATCTGGGCCAATTCAGCGGAGAAGCGATTCGGGACATTGCCCGGGACGAAGACGGGCGGCTGTGGATGATCAGCCGAACCAAAGGCATTGTGTGTGCAGAAATTACGGGTACTACGGCCCAGGTCCGTCGGATTACGTCGGGAGAGGGCGACGGCAACTTGCCCAGTCCGGACGTACAGGCCCTGCTGTTTGACCAAGACGGCGAATTGTGGGTAGGCACCACCGACGGGTTGGCGGTGATTTACACCCCCTACAACGTATTCAAACCCGGTAGATCCGTAGACGCGCAGCCCATCTTGCGCGAAGAAAACGGCACCGTCCAAAAAGTGCTGGGGTCCGAGCGGATTACCTGCATGGCCCTGGACGGAGGCAACCGCAAGTGGATTGGGACGCAATCGGGGGGGCTCTTTCTCCTCAGTCCCGACGGGCTGGAGGAATTGATGCATCTGACCTCCGGAAATTCTCCCTTGCTGTCGGATCGCATTACCTCGTTGGCCGTGGACCCCTTCACGGGCGAAGTGTTTATTGGCACGGACCGCGGGCTTCAATCGTACCGCGCAGGGGCCACCCAAGGCGGAGACCTGTTTGGCGACGTGGTCGCCTTCCCGAATCCCGTGCCTCCGGACCACACCGGGCCCATCACCGTCCGCGGCTTGAAGGCCAATGTCAACTGCAAGGTCACGGATGGTGCAGGCCGATTGGTCTACGAAGCCCAAGCCTGGGGCGGCTCCCTGGTTTGGCCTGGGACCACCTTAACCGGCGAACGCGCACCCGGCGGAATCTACCAAGTGTACTGCACCGACGCCTTGGGCCAAAACACCCTGGTGGCCACCGTGGCCGTGGCCCGTTGAACGCGGCAACATGGCTCCTGTAGAACGGTGTAACTTGTTGATTTTAGGCGTTTTTCCAACGGGAGAACACGCCAAGGTGGTGCACGCCTACACGGACCGATTTGGACTGCAACGGTACTACCTCTACGGCACCCACGGCAAGTCGTCGGTTGTTCGGCCTGCGCATCTGCTGCCCCTTACTTTTTTGGAAGCCGTCGTCACCCGGAAAGGCAGAGGGCAGCTGGAACAGATCCGCGAAGTTCGTTCCTTGGACGCCCACGCTCCGCGCCACCCCCTCACCCAGTCCGTGGCCATGCTGGTGGCTGAAATCTGGTCCAACGCCCTGCGGGAAGGCGAGTCCGATGAAGGCTTTTATACCGACGCCTTGCTGTGGCGCGCCCAATTGGTGGCAAGCCCGTCTCCCTCTCCCATGGCGGTGGTGGAGGCGCTTCTTTTGCTCTTGGAACACCTGGGATTGGACTGCTCGCCCCCGGCGGAGCCGTTTTGGATGGACCTGCGCGAAGGCCTTTTTTCCCCCCACCCGCCGGTGCACCCCGACCACCTTGCTCCGGAGGTCGTGCAGGTTTGGGGCGAATGGGCAGTGCATGCAAGCCTCCCTCCACAGCCCTATCGCTCTCAACTTGTCGATGGGTTGATTCGGTATTTGGAAGTTCAGCTGACGGGGTTCAAACCCCCAAAAAGCCTTCCTCTGGTGCGCCTGCTTTCAGACGACCGCCCGGCAGGTCTTTAGGATTTTTTTGCTCCCGTGCGTTGGAAGGTAGCAGCTCGGAAAGCGGCCTCCATTTCCAAAAGGACCAGCCGTTTGGCCATCCCCGGAGAGTACACCAACCCTTCCAGGGTATAGACCACCCCGGCGGCGGAATCGGCCACGGTGTAGGACAAAAACGGACCCCCCATAA
>JBILEM010000045.1:0-8484 GCA_044352085.1 Schleiferiaceae bacterium | reverse complement strand
CTGCCGAAAAAAGCGGTAAGCCGGCTTGCACAGGGTGTGGTAGATTGTGATGGCACCGGTCCGGGCGTGGTAGTCCTGGGCCTGCCAAGCGGCATAGCGGTCCAACTTTTCCCGGTGGTGGTCAAGTCCTTTGTAGGTGTTGTGAAACAACTTGCCCGATAAAACTCCCACCGGTCCTTTTGGTGCGATTTCCGCATGGACATGTTTGGGTTCGTAGGCACAGAGGTCCCGCTGAAAGAGCCGAATCACGCGGTCGTTTTGCCACCCGGAAAAGCGAATCCGACGGCCCATAAAGTGGTTGGCGCGGTACATCCAGTACCCGTGCACCGACGGGTTGGGGTGCTTTTTCCAGGCCTCAATTTCTGCATAGAGGTCCGGGGAAAGCCATTCGTCGGCGTCCAAAAGCAGAATCCACGGGTGCGTCGCTTGGGGGATGGCCCAGTTTTTTTGCGAGGCCGAATTTTCGTACTCCCGCTGCACAATCCGCGCTCCGTATTTCCGGGCGATTTCGAGGGTGTCGTCGGTGCTGAAGGAATCCACCACCAATACTTCGTCCGCCAGGCCGACGGCGGATTGGAGGCATCGCTCCAGGCAGTCGGCCTCGTTGAAGGTGGGAACCAGCAGGGTCAGCAGGGGGGAAGGGGGCACCACAACAGAAAGTTCAGACGGCCACGTCGTAGGTGCGCAGGGCGTCGTTCAAACTGGTTTTGAGGTCGGTAGACGGCTTGCGCTGGCCAATGATGAGGGCGCAAGGAACCTGGTAGGTTCCGGCCGCAAAGGTCTTGGGCAAGGATCCGGGAATGACCACGCTCCGGGCGGGAACCCGGCCGCGGTATTCCACCGGTTCGGGACCGGTTACGTCAATGATGCGGGTAGACGCCGTGAGCACCACATTGGCTCCTAAAACGGCCTCGCGTTCCACATGGACGCCTTCCACCACAATGCACCGAGATCCAATGAAGCAGCCGTCTTCAACAATGACCGGGGCGGCCTGTACGGGTTCCAAGACGCCGCCAATTCCCACGCCACCCGACAGGTGCACGTCTTGGCCAATTTGGGCACAGGATCCCACCGTGGCCCACGTGTCGACCATGGTGTTGGCTCCGACGTAGGCGCCGATGTTGACGTAACTCGGCATCAGGATCACGCCAGGAGCGAGGTAGGCGCCGTACCGGGCCACCGCATGCGGCACCACGCGTACTTTCAGCGCTGCGTAATTCCGTTTGAGGGCCATTTTGTCGTGGAATTCCAAGGGGCCTGCTTCCAGCGTCTCCATGGAACGGATGGGGAAATACAGAATGACGGCTTTCTTCACCCAGTCGTTGACCACCCAGCCGGATTCGGAAGGGCTGGCCACCCGCACGGAGCCGGCGTCCAGGGAGGCAATGACGGACTCGATGGCTTTTTGGGTCGGTGCTTGGGCGAGCAAGGAGCGGTCTTCCCAAGCGGCTTCAACGAGGGCTTTGCATTCGGAATTTTCCATGCGGCAAAGGTACAAAACTTCCTTCGGGTGTGCAGGAGTTTGGCGTTCCTCGCGCGGAGGGAAAAGTGCCGTGTAGGGTAGGGCGGGCGTGCCTTTTGCAATGGGTGGGCTGACCTGCCGGGGCGGTCGGGCGCACGTCTAATACCGCTAGGGCCGCGGTTTTTTCTCGTCCAAAAAATCCTGAAGCAGCACAGCGGCAGAAGCAGCATCCAAAAGCCCTTTGTCTTTTTTGACGCGTTTGGAAGCGCCTGCAGCGAAGGCAGCTTGGGAGGCAATTTTGGACGTAAACTGCTCGGACCGACGGACTACGGGCAAATCCGGGAAGGCGGCCTGAATTTTGGCAGCCAGGGCGTCTGCCAACGGAGTGCCGTGCGTAGGGCTGCCGTCCCACCGGTGCGGATTTCCCACCAAAAACCCGGCAAGGGGCTCGTGTTGGTGGCGTTTGAGCAGCGCATCCACCACCTGGGCAGAAGGCAATGTCGTCCACGGGAAGGCCATGATTCCGCTGGCATCGCTTTCGGCCAACCCTGTTCGAACCCCACCGGGGTCAATCCCTATCCACACTGCCATCCGTCAAAGATAGCATACCTTTGCACCATGGTACTGCCCATTGTAGCCTACGGAGATTCCGTGTTGAAGCGTAAAGCGACGCCTGTGGACGTTGCAGATCCGCAGCTTTCCGCCTTGGTGGAAAATATGTTTGAAACCATGTACAACGCCCACGGGGTCGGTTTGGCCGCTCCCCAGGTGGGATTGGGCAAGCGGTTGTTTGTGGTCGACGGCAGTCCGTTTGCCGAAGACGACGAAAACGCGGGCCAGGCCGACGTGCTGCGCGCTTTCAAACGGGCCTTCTACAACCCCGAAGTGCTTCGGGAGGAAGGCGAGCCGTGGGGATTTGAAGAGGGCTGCCTCAGCATTCCCGACGTGCACGAGACGGTTTACCGCCAGCCGGTGGTCCATTTTCGGCACCAGCTTCTCGACGGTTCTTGGGAAGAGATGCGGCTCGAAGGATTGGCGGCCCGCATTTTTCAGCACGAATACGACCACATCGAAGGCGTTCTGTTTACCGATCGGCTCTCTGCCTTGCGCAAGCGCCTCCTGCAAGGCCGTTTGGCCAACATCGCCAAAGGCCTGATCAAGGTGGGCTACCGCATGAAATTTCCCTTGAACAAATGAGACCGTTTCACTGGTTGCTGGTGGTAGTTGCCGCAGTAGGCTGTACCGATCCGGCCGAGGAGCTTCAAGCCTTGGAGAACAAGGTACGCCAGCTGGAAACGATATCCGAAGACACGGCCTTGGTGGCCGAGGCAGTGGAGAAATTCCAATCGTTTGCCAACGAGCACCCCGAAGATACACTGGCTCCCCGCTACGCCCTGATGGCAGGGGATCTGGAGCGCAACCGCCCCGGACGAGCCCTGTATGCCATTGCCCAGTACGACACCGTGTTCCAGCGGTACGGCACCCGGCCCGAGGGAGCCTTGGCGCTTTTTTCCATGGCCCTGACCTTCGATGAGGTCGTCGGAAACCGAGCGATGGCAGGCCGTGCCTACACCTTGTTTTTGGACACCTATCCCGCCCATCCCTTGGCCAAACAAGCCGAAGATTTGCGCTTTTTGGCTTCTTCGGACAGCGCCGTGTGGAAGTCGCTCCCGGAATGGCAGCGCCAAGCAAAAGTTAATTCAACAGTAAAACGATAGATTGAGCATGAAAGAGTTAAAAGGCGTTTTGGCCATTGCAGGCAAGCCCGGGTTGTACCAGTTGATTGCGCAAACGCGTACCGGAATCGTTGTGGAAAATTTGACCGACCAAAAACGGACGTCCATTGCGGCCCAGCAGCAGGTGAGTGCCTTGGGTGAAATTGCCATTTACACCGACGCCGGCGAGCGTCCGCTCAAGGATATTTTTGAATCCATGGCAACCGCAACGGAAGGGCAACACGGTCCCCATCCCAAGCAAGATCCGGCTGCCGTGCATGCTTTTTTCACGAAACACGTGCCTGATTTTGACGTGGACCGGGTGTATGCTTCGGACATGCGCAAGGTCGTAACCTGGTTCAACACCTTGGTAGACCACGGATTCTTTACCGAAGAACCCGCCGCCGCTGCCGACGAGGTTTCTGCAAAACCAGCCAAGACGGCCAAGAAGAAGGCTGCTCCCGCGGCAGAAGAAAAAACCGAGGCGACTGAGGCCAGCACGGAAACGTCTGAAACGCCGTCCGACTCCGCAGAATGAGCGAAAGACGCGCCGAAGCCCTGGTCGCCTTTGGGCGCCTCCTGGATGTAATGAACGACCTCCGGGAGAAATGCCCGTGGGACCGGGAACAGACGTTTGAGTCGTTGCGGCATTTGACCGTCGAGGAAACCTACGAGTTGGCCGATGCACTGGCCACCGGGGATTTGACGGAAACCAAGAAAGAACTCGGAGACTTGTTCTTGCACCTGGTTTTTTATGCCAAATTGGGATCCGAAGTGGGCGCTTTTGATGTGGTCGACGTACTCGAAGGCATTGTAGCCAAACTCATCCACCGGCATCCCCACATCTACGGGGACGTTGAGGCGAATGACGCGGATGCTGTAAAAGCCAACTGGGAGGCCATCAAACTCAAAGAAGGCAAAAAGTCGGTTTTGGAAGGCGTTCCTTCCTCCTTGCCGGCGCTGATCAAAGCCAACCGCCTGCAAGACAAAGTACGCGGCGTCGGGTTCGACTGGCCCAACAAAGCCGATGTGTGGGCCAAGGTGGAAGAAGAGGTGGCCGAGTTCAAAGAGGCAGAAGCCGCCAACGATGCAGCCGCCATGGAATCCGAACTGGGCGACGTCCTTTTTACCTGGGTGAACTACGCCCGCCATGCCGGGGTAGATCCCGACCTCGCCTTGTCCCGGGCCAATGCCAAATTTCAAGCCCGTTTTGAAGCCATGGAGCGCTTGGCCGCAGAAGACGGAAAATCGCCTTCGGAGCTGGATTTAGCTGCCTGGGATGCGTACTGGAATCGGGTCAAATTAACAAACGGTTAACCCGCCATTGGCGCTGGATTCCGACCTTCGTGCTATGACCGAATACCGCTATGTCAACCGAGATTTAAGCTGGCTGCGTTTCAATGGTCGGGTGCTGCAAGAAGCGGAAGATCAGAGTGTTCCTTTGATTGAGCGCATCCGGTTCTTGGGCATTTTTTCCAACAACCTGGACGAGTTTTTTCGGGTGCGGTATGCCAGCATCCAGCGTTTGAGCCGTCTTTCCGTCAAAAAAGCCAAGGAGCAATTGGGCGGTTGGGAACCGGAACCGCTCATGCTCGCCATCAATGCCGTTGTGGCCCAGCAGCAAGCCCGAAGCGAAGCCATTTACAAAGACCTCATGGTCGAATTGGAGGCCCAAGGGATTTCCATCATCGACGAGACCCACCTCACGCAGGGCCAGAAGGACTTTGTGCGCAAGTTTTACATCGACAAGGTGAGCCCGTCGGTTTTCGTGGTTTTGCCGCAAGACCACAAGCCCTTTCCGGAACTCAAAGACAAGTCCATATACCTGGCTGTGCGGTTAATTCCCAAGGGCGATGTGACTACCCCCATTTACTCGCTCATCGAATTGCCCTCGGACCTGATTGGCCGGTTTGTGGTGCTGCCCAAGTACGGCCGTCAGTATTTGATGTATTTGGACGACGTCATTCGGTACAACCTGCAGTACGCCTACTTTATCTTCCCGTCGGAACGCATTGAAGCCCACACGGTTAAAATCACCCGGGATGCGGAATTGGACTTGGACAACGACATCTCCAAAACCACTCTGGAAAAAGTCCAACAAGGACTGGCGTTTCGCGAGGTCGGGGATCCGGTTCGGTTGGTGTACGACCGCGAAATCGACCCGGAGTTTTTGGACTATCTCAGCCATAAATTGCGCATCGAGGCCATAGACAGTTTGTTGCCCGGCGGTCGGTACCACAACAAGAAAGATTTGCTGAAATTTCCAAACGTCGGAGGTCCGGAATTGGAGCACCCGCGTTTGGAACCGTTGGCCCATCCCGATTTGAATTTGGACCGGTCCATTTTGAATGTGGTGCGCCAAAAAGACGTGTTGATTTTTTCACCTTACCACAATTTCTCCTACATCATCCGGTTCTTGCGGGAAGCGGCCATGGACCCGGCGGTCACGCGCATTGCCATGACGCTGTACCGCTTGGCCGACCAATCCCGGGTGGTTTCCGCGCTGATCAATGCCGCCAAAAACGGTAAAAAAGTGCGCGTAATCATTGAACTGCAAGCGCGGTTTGACGAGGAAAACAACATCCACTACACGGAGAAAATGCGCCAAGAAGGCATTGAAGTGCTTTCAGGCGTTCCGGGTCTAAAGGTGCATTCCAAGGTCGTCTTGGTAGAGCGCAGGGTGGGTGCAGACAAATTGGAACGCTTTGCAGTCGTGGGAACGGGAAATTTCCACGAAGGAACCGCTCGGCTGTATACCGACTACCATGTGATGACCGCAGACAAACGGATCACCAAGGAAGTGGCGGATGTATTTGATTTTATTTTGGCTCCGTATACCGTCCGGAAATTCAAGCACCTGCTGGTGTCTCCTCAGTTTACCCGCAAGGGCATTGAGCAACGCATTGACCGCGAGATCAAACATGCCAAAGCGGGCAAGCCCGCCTCCTTGTTTTTCAAGTTCAACAGCTTGTCGTCGTACGATTTTTGCGAGAAATTGTACGAAGCGAGCCAAGCCGGTGTGAAGATTCGGTTGATTGTTCGCGGGATTTGCTGCTTGATTCCTGGAGTCAAAGGGATGTCCGAAAACATCGAGGCCATCAGCATTATCGACCGCTACTTGGAACACAGCCGGGTGTATTGGTTTGAAAACGACGGCGCCCCCGAGTGTTATTTGGCTTCCTTTGATCTGATGACCCGCAACTTGGACTACCGGGTAGAGGTGGGCGTCCCCATCTACAGCCCAGCCGTCCAACGGGAGATCCGCGATCACATGGAAATTCTCTGGAAAGACAACGTCAAGGCCCGATTGCACGGCGAGAACGTGGAAAGTGTCTATCGGAAGACATCCGGACCGCGGGTTCGCGGGCAAATGGCGCTCCGCGACTACGTGCAGAACCAATTGAAAAAAAGCCACAATCCATGAATTTCCTCAAGCTCGGTGCCATCGACTTGGGGTCCAATTCCATCCGGTGTTTGGTGGTCAACGTCATCCCTACGGAAACGTACACCCATTACAAAAAGGCGTCCATGACCCGACTCCCCGTTCGTCTGGGGGCCGATGTGTTTGCAACGGGACGGATTTCCGACGAAACAGGGGATCGGCTACTCCACGGTCTAAAGGCCTATTCCCACATTTTCCACGTGCACGGCGTGGAAGGATTTCGGGCCTGCGCAACGTCGGCCATGCGAGAGGCAACGAACAGTGCTGCGTGGATTTCGACCATCCAAGCCGAAACCGGCATCAACGTGGATATCATCGACGGTCAAGAAGAAGCCCGTTTGGTTTTTTCCAGCAAGATTTTCGACAAAATCCAGCCCGACGAGTCCCGTTTTTTGTTCATTGACGTGGGCGGGGGGTCTACCGAGTTAACCTTGTTTGCCGACGGCCAAGCCATCGATTCCATTTCCCTGCCTTTGGGAACCGTTCGCCGCATGGCGCAGGGCATCCCGGAGGGCACCTGGGAACGCATGGATGCCTGGATAGACCGCCATGCCCATCCCGAACTGGGCCCCTTGGCAGCGATCGGTTCGGGCGGAAACATCAACAAGCTGTACAAACTCAGCGGTCGCCAAGGAGGAGAGCCCTTGTCTTCCGTGTATTTGACGCAGCAAATCAAGGCGTTATCGGGTCTTACCCAGGACCAATTGGTTTTGGAATTGGGCCTGAATGTGGACCGCGCTGACGTTTTGGTGCCGGCCTTGGAGATCTACCAGCGCGCCATGCGACGAGCCGGCTGCCGGTGGATTTACGTACCCAAAATCGGGGTGGCAGACGGTATCGTTCGGGACGTCTACCACACCGCATTCAAGGCCGATTGGGAGGCCGGTGCCCGTCGTTGAGGGGCTATGAGCCATTGATTTTTTCAATGGAATCCCGCCGGGAACTTCCGTAAATTTGTACTTCATACAACGAGATTCATTCCATGGCTGTTACTGTTTTTACCGATGCCGACTTCGGTGCCCACATTGCCTCTGGCACCCCTACCGTCGTCAAGTTTTACGCCGACTGGTGCGGCTCGTGCAAGCTTTTTTCCCCAAAGTTTCGGCGGATGTCCGAAGAGGAGATCAATGCGGGCATTTCGTTTGCCGACGTGAATGCCGAAGAAAACCCCGCGGCCCGCTCCTTGGCTTCCATTGACAACCTGCCCTTTTTTGCGGTATTTAAGGACGGCAAGCTGGTGGCAGGTGTCGCTACCTCCAAGGAAGAAGTAGTGCGCGAAATGATCGACCAAATCCGCTGATCCCATGAAGCTTCCAGTCATTAGAAACTTAGCCGCCCTCCACAACGAGGCGGATTTGCTGGCGGCAGAGGCGGCCCTCTTGGAGGGCGAGCCCCTTCCCTTTGAAGTGGAGGGTGTGGACGAAGGCGAGCAATATACCCATATCTTAGGGGCATTGGACGTCGTTCGGGCCAAAGTGGCCGGCCAAGACGAGCGGGATGCCCTGCGCGCTTTTGGTTTGCGCGTTCGGAACAGCATAGGATAACCCCCACCAGCATGGCCCACCGCTTGCTTTTGGGAGCGTTGATGGTCTGCATATCGGCCTGCGCTCCTTTTTTAAAGCCTTCCCAAGTCACAACCATCTCGGCCGTGACGTCGCTTCGCTTGGAGTCCAAAGACACCGTTTTCATTGCCGGAGGACCCGAGTCCTTGGGTGGGTGGAAGCCCAACAAGGTGCCTATGAAGCGGGTAAACGACTCCTTGTGGACGGTTGCTGCCAAGGACCTTCCCAAAGGATTCTCCTACAAATTGACCTTGGGCTCCTGGGACGCGGAGGCCCGAATAGCCGGCGCCAAGCCGTGGCGGG
>JBILEM010000044.1:0-8521 GCA_044352085.1 Schleiferiaceae bacterium | reverse complement strand
ACCCCTTTTATTTGGCCCCATTGGAGCGGTGCATTGCCTCCTCTTTTGGTTGGGTTGGCTGTTGCCGTCGCCGCACCTTTGGGGGATCTTTTTGAATCGTGGATCAAACGCAAAGCGAATATCAAAGATTCCGGTGTCTTTCTGCCCGGCCACGGCGGTTGGTTCGATCGCTTGGACAGTTACTTGCTTGTCGCATGGATGCTGGGGGGGTTGCACTGGCTCATCGGGGCCCTGTAGGAGATTGCTTCTGCGCCACTGGAAACGCCTTTTAAATCGACGTACCTTTGCGCAAACGCCTTCCCATGAACAACTCCTACGCCTCCACCCTCACCCTACGCATGCACCGCGAGGGGAAAACGACCCTGTTCGTGGCTACCGCCCTGCTGTTGGGCGCGATCTACGGAACCGACGCCCTGGGGTGGCCCAACCCGGTTCGGATAGGTGTTGGTGTGGTGTCCTTGGGCCTGTATTTGGCTGTGGTCCAGTTCTTTCGGAACCCGGTGCGCACCACGGTGGCGCAGCCCAACGAAATCATAGCCCCGTGCGACGGCGAAGTCGTCGTGATCCAAGAAACCGTGGAGGGCGAGTACTTCCAAGACAAGCGCATTCAGGTGTCCATTTTTATGTCTCCCTTGAATGTGCACGTAAACCGCTACCCCAACAGCGGCACCGTGCAGTACGCGAAGTACCACCCCGGCAAGTTCCTGGTGGCGTGGCACCCCAAGTCCAGCACGTTGAACGAGCGCACCACGGTGGTGGTAGACGGTCCCGCCACGGGCCCCGTGCTCTACCGCCAGATTGCGGGCGCCGTAGCCCGTCGGATCAAGATGTATGCGTCCGTTGGGCAGCAGGTGAAAACCGGGCAAGAAAGCGGCTTTATCCAATTTGGCTCCCGGGTGGACCTGTTCTTGCCTGTGAACGCGGAAATTTGCGTGAAAATTGGGGACAAACCGGCAGGCGGCGTGGATTGCATTGCCCGCATTCCGGCCTAATACCCTCGCATAACGGCCTAATACCGCCGCATTCCGGTCAATAACCGGCAACTGACGCCTCCAGTCGGCGCGGCCACGGCCCGCCGGTTGGGGGCGTTTTCTTTTTTAAAAATTGATGGGAGTTCAGCGCGGCTGAAAGCCGCGTTCCTGGGCCCAGCCCAAGGCCAGGTCCACCGCCTCGTCAAACGTGAGGTCGGAATTGTCAAGCACCCGGGCGTCCTGGGCTTGGAGCAAGGGAGAATCCAGGCGGGCCTGGTCCTCGGCGTCCCGCTGCATCAGGTTGGCCGCCACCTCGTCCAGCGACAGGCCGTCGGCGGCTCCCTTGGCTTGCATTTCCGCATAGCGTCGGGCCGCGCGAACTTCCGGGCGTGCCGTCATGAAAATCTTCAACCGCGCATCCGGGAACACCACCGTGCCGATGTCCCGACCGTCCATGACCACGCCGGGCGAATCGACTCCCAGGCGCTGCTGCTGGGCCACCAGGGCCCGTCGAACCTCGGGGACGGCGCTCACCTTGCTCACCACCTGGCTGATGGCGTGGCTGCGGATTTCTGCCTCAACGTCTTCGCCGTTCAAGAGGGTGTGCTGTTGGCCGTCCGGAACCAAGCGCCAACGAATGTCCAAGGTGCCCACTTCGTGTTTCAGCCTGTCGCCCAGGGGGCTGCCGTCGGGGTGAATCCAGCCGTTTCGGAGGGCGTGCAGGGCCACGGCCCGGTACATGGCGCCGGTGTCCACGTACAGGAATCCCAGCCGGGTGGCCAGTATTTTGGCCACGCTGCTCTTTCCGGTGGACGAAAATCCGTCGATGGCAATGGCGTTCATGTCAAAAGATGCGGACAAGTCCGAATTGGTGCAACCGGCCCGCTACGTGCAGGGAGGTGTTGGCGTATTGGTACTGCATGCGTCCGGCGCGCAGCCCCACGCCCAAGGAAAATCCCGCGTTGGAGGTGCGCGTGGGCAACCGCATTTCGATTTGGCGCCGGAAGTCGTAGGACATTTGGATCCGCAGGCGGCTTCCCGGGGTGAATTCGGCGCCCAGGAGCACATGGCGCAGGGCCAGGTTCACCAAACTGGGGGGATTGTAGGTGCGCACGCCGGTCAGCGGGTCCCGGTCGTAGGCGTTCGGGTCGTCGTAGCTCAGGTTGGGGGTTTCCAGGTGGGTCAGGGCCACGGACCACCGCATGGGCATGTATTTGAGGCGGTTGGAGAGTCCGAGCTGCACGTCCACGGGGGTAGCCGGCAAGGCCACGCCGAAGGCTTCCACGGTGCCTCCCAGGTTTTTCGCCACCAGTCCGGCGGCCCAGCGCCCTTGGGCCCAGGTGTGCACCAGCCCCACGTCGGTAAACAGCGCGGTGGCGGTGTATTGGCCGTAAGCCAGCATGGAATAGTGGAGGGTGGCGCCTGCGGCCCAGCGTCGGTTCAGGCGGTACGCCACGGTCACGCGGGGGTCGGTTTCTTGGGCTTTGAAGGATCCCAGCACCTGCCCGGACGCATCCGTCAGCGGCAAGGAAGCCGTGGCCAGTTGCCGGACGCCCACGGCCCACAACAACCGGGAAGGGGTCCGAAACCCCACCGTGAGTTCGGCTTGTTGCAGTCCGCCGGGCCACTGGGCTCCGCTCAGCGCCACTTGGCTCCGGGCTGCGGAATCCGGCCCGGAAAAGGCGGTGGCCAACAAGGCCGGGTTGAGGGTGGAAAATCCCACGTCCCCCTCCGGGTGCGCAACAGGAGCCGACGACAAGGCAGCCAACCGCGCGTGGGAGGTGCTGCTCACTTGGGCAAAAGAGGCCGGGGTGCAGACGCCCACGCACAGCGCGGCGGCCATCCACCCGAACCCCCGTGGGGTAGCCGGAAATTTCACGGGTTAAAGGTACGTTTTACGCCTCGGACAACCCTTTGGGTGCTTTCACTTTTTCCGCGAGCACCGCAAATTCGAGGACCTCGGCCATGGTGCGTACATAACGCACCTCCATGCCCTTCAAGTATGCCGCGGGAATGTCGTTCACGTCTTTTTCGTTGTCTGCGCAGAGCAAAACCGTCTTGATGCCCGAGCGCTTGGCCGCCAAAAGCTTCTCGCGGATGCCGCCCACGGGCAGCACCGTGCCCCGCAAGGTGATCTCGCCGCTCAACGCCAGTTTGGAGCGCACCTTGCGCTGGGTGAAGAGGCTCATCAAGGCCGTGAGCATGGCAATGCCGGCCGAAGGACCGTCCTTGGGCGTCGCGCCCTCCGGCACGTGCACGTGCACGTCGTTTTTGGTGAACCACACCGGGTTGAGGCCCAGGGCTTCCGCGTTGGACTTCAGGTAGGTGAGGGCGATGGTGGCCGACTCCTTCATAACGTTGCCCAGGTTCCCGGTGAGCGACAACTTGCCGCTGCCCGGAGACACGGTGCTTTCCAGGAACAAAATGTCCCCCCCTACCGGCGTCCAGGCCAAGCCCGTGGCCACGCCGGCCACGTCGTTGCCGATGGCCCGGTCCCGGTCAAACCGCGCCGTTCCCAGAAGGGCTTTTACTTCCTCCGTGCTGGGTTGTTCGGGGAATGCTTCGTCCAGCGCACGCGCTTTGGCTGCTTTGCGCGCCAGAGCCGCCAGTTGTTTGTCCAGCCCGCGTACCCCCGACTCGCGGGTGTATTGGTCTACGACGGCGGCCATTTCTGCCTTGCCCAGTTTTACCGACTTGGGCGGCAGGCCGTGCTCTTCCAATTGCTTGGGCAACAAATGCTTGCGGCCGATTTCGACCTTTTCTTCCAGGGTGTAGCCGTTGACCTCAATGATTTCCATGCGGTCCCGCAGCGCCGGCTGGATGGACCCCAGGCTGTTGGCCGTGGCGATGAACAGGACCTTGGACAAGTCGTAGCCAATCTCCAGGAAATTGTCGTGGAAACTGCCGTTCTGCGCCGGATCCAGCACTTCCAACAAGGCAGACGACGGGTCGCCCTGCACCCCGTAGGAGAGTTTGTCGATTTCGTCGAGCACAAAAACGGGGTTGGAGGTGCCGGCCTTTTTGATGCTGGAAAGGATGCGGCCCGGCATGGCCCCGATGTAGGTTTTGCGGTGCCCGCGGATTTCGGACTCGTCGCGCATGCCGCCCAAGCTCATCCGCACGTACGGACGGCCCAAGGCCTCGGCCACGCTTTTGCCCAAGGAGGTTTTTCCCACCCCGGGAGGGCCGTACAAGCAAATAATGGGGCTGCGCAAGTCGCCTTTGAGCTTCAACACGGCCAGGTGCTCCAAAATGCGTTCCTTCACTTTTTCCAAGCCGAAGTGGTCGCGGTCCAGAATCCGGGCGGCGCGTTTGAGGTCAATGGTTTTCTTGGCGGTTTTGTTCCAGGGCAGGTCCAGCATGAGCTCCAGGTAGGAGCGCTGAATGCTAAAGTCCGGCACCTGCGGGTTCATCCGCTGCAGGCGCACCAGTTCCTTTTCAAAATGCGACGCCACTTCGGGCCTCCAGTCCACCTTGGCTGCGCGCTGGCGCAGGTTCTCAATTTCGGCTTCCTGGCTGACGCCGCCCAGTTCCTCCTGGATGGTCTTCATCTGCTGGTGCAGGAAGTACTCGCGCTGCTGCTGGTCAAAATCCTGCCGAACCTTGTTGGCGATTTCGTTCTTGACCTCCAGCATCTGCTGCTCCTGGTTCAGGTGCTTGTAGACCCCGTGGGCGCGGGCTTTGAGGTCCGCCTCTTCCAGCAAGGCCTGCTTTTCCTTTACCTCAATGCCCGCCATGTTGCTGGCAATGAAATGCAGCAAGAAGGTGTCCGACTCGATGTTTTTAACCGCAATTTGGGCCTCCGAAGGGATGTTGGGGCTTTCTTGGATGATTTGCAGCGCCATCTCCTTGATGGCCGCCATCAGCGCCTTGAACTCCTTGTCCTTTTGGTCGTACTTGACGTCGTCCAGCAGTTCGATTTTGGCTTTCAAATAGGGCTTGACGCCCACGGTCTCCACAATGCGGAACCGACGCTTTCCTTGCAAAATGGCGGTGATGTTGCCGTCGGGCATGCGGAACATGCGCACCATTTGCACCAAGGTACCCACCTCGTAGAGGTCGTCCGCTTCCGGCTCTTGGGTGTCTGGGTTGCGCTGGGCCATCACCCCGAAGATCTTTTTGCCTTTTTGGGCGTCTTGGATCAGCTTGATGCTCTTGTCCCGGCCGGCGGTAATGGGAGACACCACGCCCGGAAACAGCACCGTGTTGCGCAGCGGCAAAATGCCGACCACCTCCGGCACATCGGCCTCGGGCAGATTGTTCTCTTCCTCGTTGGTAACCAACGGGATAAAATCGGTATCGTCCGACAGCAGTCGGGAAAAGTGCATTGGATCCATGGGGAAATGCTTACGCAAGGGTTGTGCCACGCCGGAAATCGGCCGTTTTGGCATGGACCTCAGACAGAATGGCGCGGTGCGCCGGGGTCAGGGCCAGGGAGCGTCGGTCCATCACGCGTTCCGCGGTGGCCATCGCCTTGTCGAACGTGTATTCGGAGAGGCCTTGGGCGCCGCCCCAGCTGAAGTCGGGGATGAAATTCCGGGGGAATCCGGCCCCGAAGACGTTGCAGCTCACCCCCACCACGGTTCCGGTGTTGAACATGGTGTTGATGCCGCACTTGCTGTGGTCGCCCATGACCAGGCCGCAGAACTGCAGGCCGGTGCGTTCAAACCCGCCCCGGGGATAGCTCCACAGCTTGACTTCTTCGTAGTTGTTCTTGAGGTTGGAATTGTTGGAATCCGCGCCGATGTTGCACCATTCCCCCAAGACGGCGTTGCCCAGGAAGCCGTCGTGTCCTTTGTTGGAGTGTCCCCAAAGGACCGAGTTGTTGACCTCTCCGCCCACGCGGCAATCCGGGCCCACGGTGGTGGGGCCGTAGATTTTGGCGCCCAGTTTGAGCACGGCGTGGTCTCCCAGGGCCAGTCCGCCGCGCACCAAACACCCTTCCATCACTTCCGCATCCGCACCGATGTAGATGGGTCCGGTGGTGGAATTCAAAGTACTCGCCCACACGGTTGCGCCGGGCTCCACGAACAGACGGTCGCCCAAAACGGTGTTGGACGGATGCACGGGAGCGGAGGTGCGTCCCGCGGTCCAGACCGCAAAATCGCGCTCCAACTCGGGGCCGTTGTGCTGGAAGAGGTGCCAGAGGCGGGTGATGCGGACGGCGGAGTCGTCGGAGACGACGACGCGGTCCGCGGTGGGCTCGGGCAGCTGGCGCGGATCGTCGGCCGCCCGGTCGGCGTACACGGCCACCGCGCGGTCTTGCCACACCAAGGTTTGCCCCGGGCGGAGGTCCGCTGCAGCGGCCGCCAAAGCGTCCGTGGGGCACAATCCGGCCTCCCAGTACACCGCAGGGCCCGTCCAGGCCGGGTAATCGGGCAAGGCATTCAACAGCGGCTCGGTGCCGAAGTACACGTCCGCGTTCAAACGCCGGCGCCACTTTTCTGCCAGCGTTCCAATGCCGATGCGCAAATCGCCTACCGGCCGAGTGGCCGCCAACGGCAACAACGAAGCGCGCTCCGGGCCGTCTACCAAAACAAGTTTCCAGGTGCTCATAGGAGAGAAAGATACGGCATAAAAAAACCGCCCCGTGGGGCGGTTGATTTAAAACACATGCGCCAAATTACTTGGTGAACTTGGCGTAGCGGTTGCGGAACTTGTCCACGCGGCCCGCCGTATCGATCAACTTCACCTTGCCGGTGTAGAACGGGTGGGAGAACATGGAGATTTCCATCTTGATCAAGGGGTACTCCGCGCCGTCCACCTCAATGGTTTCTTTGGTGTTGGCGCAGGATTTGTTGAGGACAATATCGCCGGTGCCCATATCTTTGAAGGCGCACATGCGGTAGCTCTCGGGGTGAATTCCTTTTTTCATCGCGTTTTTTATTTAAATCGAGTCGAGTTTTGGCCCGGCTCCCAATTTGCGGATGGCAAAGATACAAAAAATAGCATTACTTGCAGCAGTCCTTGGGTCGCTCTGGGCAGCGGTGTCCTGCAGCCCGGAGACCCGCTTTTTGGACCGCGACGCCGTCCTGCGTTTTTCGCAAGACACCGTCTTCTTGGACACCGTTTTTGCGCAGGTGGGTTCCAGCACCCGCAGCGTCCGAATCATCAACCCCACCAACGACCCCCTGCTGATTCGCCGCATCGAATTGGCCGGAGGCGCCGCCAGCCCCTTCCGCATCAACGTCAACGGGCAAACCGGCCCGCTGGTGGAGAACGTCGCGCTGGACGCCGGGGATTCCCTGTGGGTCTTTGTGGACGTCACGGCTCCCCCGCAAGGCTTGCAATTTTTATACACCGACTCCATCGTGGTCCAAACCGGGAATGTGAGGCAAGACATCGACCTGGTCACCTTGGCCTTGGACGCACATTTTCACTACCCCACCAGCGAACTGGTGATTCCGCAGCAAGACCCCAACCGACCGCTCCGCATTCCCTACAAAGTATTGCCCCCCAACACCGTCTGGACGGCTGACAAACCGCACGTGGTCTACGGCTACGTGGTGGTAGACAGCGCCCAGTCCTTCCGCATTGAACCCGGCACCCAGATCCATTTTCACGCCAACTCCGGCATTTGGGTGTACCGCGGCGGCACCTTGGAGGTAGATCCCCTGTCCACCGGCAGCATGCAAAACCCGGTGGTTTTTCAGGGAGACCGACTGGAACCCTTCTACCGAGACATCCCCGGCCAATGGGGCGGGGTGCTGGGCGGCATCTTCGTCCAATCCGGCGCCACCGCCACCTTCAAGAACGCCGTGGTCAAAAACGGCACCATCGGCATCCGGGTAGACTCAACCGCTTCCCTCACGCCCAACCTCACCCTGCACAACACCGTGGTGGAACACCACAGCCGCGCAGGGGTGTACAGCGGTTTTGGGCACATTCGGGCCACCAATACCGTCATTGCCGACGCCGGCCTGTACGGCCTGTACAGCCTGGGGGGACGTGTTTCCATGGACCACTGCACCCTGGCCAACTATTTTGGCAGCGGACGCTCCACCCCCACCCTGGGCCTGTTCAACTACTACGAAGACGCCAACCAGGTAAAGCGCACCCGCCCCCTCCTGCAAGCGGACTTCGCCAACTGCATCGTCACCGGCAACAACGTCCAAGAAGTGGGCATCGGCAAAATCGACGGCGCCGCCTTCGAATACCGGTTCGACAAATGCTTGTTGACAATCCGCACCCAACCCGACCCACCGGTCTACTCCCTGTCCGACGCCACCCGATTCGACGGTTGCCTGATCAACCAATTGGCCCGACTCAAATCCCCCCTCCAATCCAACTACCTCCCGGACTCCCTCTCCCCCGCACTTAACGTGGGTCGACTTCCGGCTGCCCAACGCGTCCCCATCAGCCAAAACGGCATCAGCCGCCTGCCCTACCCCGACCTGGGCGCCCTGGAGCGTCCGGAGTAAAGGCGCGCCTCCTACAACAACACCCACGAGCATTGGGCGAAACGCCCGTCTATCCAAAGCGTTGCATTCCGCCGTGGATTTTGGGTAGGACTTATACCTCCTAGATTCTCGAGTTAACAGGGGTACTAA
>JBILEM010000043.1:0-8542 GCA_044352085.1 Schleiferiaceae bacterium | reverse complement strand
CGCTGAGGGAGGTATTTAAGGAAAGGGTGTAGCCCATTTCCAACTCGTTTCTCTTACCGAGGGGCAATGCGGCTTGCGCTCCGCCCACCCATTGCCAGCCGCTGTAGGCAGTCTCTTCCCGGGCTCCCACGTTCAGAAGACGGGGGTCGCCAAAATCCAACAAAGTGGACTTGGAGAGGGTGCCAAAGTGATACGATCCGCGTCCTCCAATGGAGATGTACCGAACGGGAGACCAGCCCAAGGCCACATGGGCCTGGGTCAATCCGCCCGTGCCGCGGTACGTGTATTTGGCCGGGCCAAAGTCGGGCAAGTCCACAACGGTGCTGAGGTGATACCCCACGGTTGTTGCAGGTTGGAATCCCGCGGAAAAACCCAGGCCTTTGCCCAACGGGAATGCCAAATAGATGTTCTGAAAACCACCGGTTGCCCGATACAGTGCCGTGTCGGCGTTCTGGTAACGGAGCCCTTGATACGACCCGCCTAGATCAAAGGTGGTGTATTTCAATCGGCCCAATGCTGCCGGTTGAACGGGGTTGAAGTAGAGGGGAGACGCGTAAGCGGCCGTCCCTCCCCCAGAAATGATCTGTGCCGGAGCAGCCCCGGAAACGGTGCTTCCCAAACCATACCACGAATACGGAGAAACATCCAACACTTGGGCCGTAGCCGCCGTGCTCGCTAAAACGGCCGCAACCGCGATTTTGGTTTTAATTCCCTTCATTGGACCATGCCCACAAACCGACAAAGGTCAATTTGGACGCTGCAAAGATGCCGTTTTTTCGTGTAGTAACCAAAGCCGTTGCATCCCCACCGGTGAGGTAAACGTGCGATTCAGGGAATTTGGTATGCCACGCGTTTATCCAGCCGTCCACCTCCCAGCGCAAGCCCCAGTAACTGCCTGCTTGCATCGCCTCTGCGGTACTGCTGTAGGCGTCCATCGGGGGCAACCCAGCGGGCAACGCGACGTTGGGCAGGGCTTGGGTGAAGGTGTGCATGGCTTGCAGCCGCATGTGCAACCCCGGAGAAATGACTCCGCCCACAAATCCCTCGGGCTCCCAGGCATTGACGGTAAGGCAGGTGCCCAACGCAATGGCCAAAGCGGATTCCTGGGGATGCAGGGCATGAAGGGCCCACGCCAATGCCAGTCGGTCCGGGCCCAATTGGCCTCCGTAGCGCATTTCAAAGGGACGGGAATGGTCCAAGTTCAGGAAAGCACACGGGGCTTGGTCGTGCAAAAATCCCCATTCGGGGGCGTCCGAGGGTGCGGACTGGGAGTCCCCAATCCAAACAGAATCCACGGGGATTGTAGGCCATATGGAAGCCCAGTCGGACCGCGTTGGTACGGCCGGCAGATAGCAAACTTCCACGCTCTCCAAGGCTTCCAACGAAACCGGCTTGCCCCGGAATTCGCCTGGCAGAAAGAGAGCCTTGGTGCGGCTGTTGCCGCGGTCTATGAGTAAGCGCACGCCCAAAGGTACGGCGCTTACCGGTGGGCCAAAATGACAGGGGAGCGCTGCTGAAGCCACCCTTCAAACCACGGTTGGTAGAATTGCTCCAACTGGGCCCGCTTCACTTTTAAAGTGGGCGTCAAAAATCCGTTGGACACCCCCCACTCCTCCGGTACAGACACGATGGACAACAATTTTTCGTGGCTCGGAAGTTTGGCATTGACTTGATCCAACCAGCGGCGCAATTCGAGCTCCAGTCGGTCGTTGGGTAAATTTTTGGATTCCGATGACAGAACCACCAAGGCTACCGGTTGGTGCAGCCCCTCCCCGACGACGCAGCACTGCTCCACCGCAGGTACTTGCAGGATTGCATTCTCCAAGGCAATGGGCATGATGAACTTTCCCTTGGACGTTTTGAATTGGTCCTTGATCCGACCGGTAAGCGTCCAGTAACCGTCGGCATCGCAGGTACCCAGGTCGCCTGTCCGCAGAAAAACGCCGTCAAAAAGCGCTGCCGTGGCTTCGGGCTGCTTGTAGTACCCCAGGGTATTGGCGCCAGACTGCACCAAGATCTCGCCTTCCGGACTGGTTCGCACAACCACCCCTTCAAACGCTTGGCCCACCGTCCCCACCCGCACTTTTCCGGTGAAGTTGACCGTGGTGATGCCCAGATTTTCGGTCATTCCGTACACTTCTTGGATGGTAATTCCGAGCTCCTGAAAACGGTGCAACAAGGACGGACGGATGCTGGAGGCTCCGCTCAATACCAGCCGGGCTCGGGACAGCCCCAGTCTTTTCTGTAAAAGGGGAGCTAGAAGTTTGCGGAGCGCAGCCGAGGGGATTTTGGCGCGTAGGGTTTCGTCGAACTTTTCCCAAATTCGAGGGACAGCCAAGAAAACCGTGGGTTGGGCCTGGGCCAAATCGTGGGCGAAGGTATCCAACTTTTGAACAAAATGCACGCGTCCACAGAGGAAGATGGATCCGGCATTGACCAACATTTTTTCCGCCACGTGGCTCATGGGAAGGTAACTGAAGAACACTTCGTTGCGGAGCTGAGGAAAATGATGCAACACCGTGCGGAAGGCAAATTGAAAACCGCGGTGCACGTGCATGACGCCCTTGGGCTGGCCGGTGGTGCCAGATGTGTAAATGAGGGTAGCTAGATCGTCGGGGTTCGGGATTTCCAAAGGAGCCGGCTCGGTTGCTTGGAGGGATTCCCAAGGGTGCACCCGGGCCGTTGTGCCTGCGCGGGGTGCTTTCGGAAAGGGAATGGCGAGCATGGACGACGGAAGAGCCGCCCATAAATCGTCCGGCTGGTCCAATTTACCCAAGAAGACGGCTTTGGCGCCGGAATGCTCCAAAAGGGTGCGAACAGTTTCTGGTGTGGTGGTGGGGTACAAAGGCACGGAAACTGCGCCAGCGCCGGCGATGGCGAGGTCAGCGAGCATCCAGTGGGCCGAGTTCTTGGCCAAAATCGCCACGCGGTCGCCGCGCTCAATGCCCAAGCCATGCAAGGCCCGAACCGTTTTTTGCACGGTTTCCGCCGCTTCCCCGTAGGTGAATTCCAAACGTCCCTCCGCGGTGGGTTCGGACAAAAACAACCGACCGGGGTGCTGGGCGGCATTGCGGTGAAACTGTTCGAAGAGCACCGGTTCTTGTCCAAATTCTCGGAGATGTCCCAGTCCTTTTTCCGGGCGGTACCCGGTGCATTTGGCAAAAAACTGGGTGGCGCGGTGCAAATCGGCTTCGTCGTCTCCCGAGGGCCACCAGGGAGCGGTCACGCTGATTTGTTTGCGTTCTGCGTCCAGTCCAATTTGAATGATGGGTACCCCGGCCCCTTTGGCGATGGCCAAAAATCCGGTCTTTAGTTGATCCACCCGGGAACGGGTTCCTTCGGGCGAGAGGGCGAGGATAAAACGCGGTTTTGCTCGGAAGGCTGCCACCACCTGCTCCACCAAGCCGGTTTTGCTCTTTCGGTTCACGGGAATACCGCCCAGCCACCGCATGGGTTTGTTGAAAGGCCCAGAAAACAGGGTGTGCTTGGCGAGGAACTTGGTGTGTTCAATGCCCCAGGCTTGGCGCATGGCCAAGCCCAACGGAAAATCCCAGTTGGAGGTGTGTGGGCCCACAATCAAAACGGCTTGGTCGACTTCCGGGAAGGGGTCCAGCATTTCCCAACCCAGCCATTTGTATCCTTTCCAAAGCAATCCCATGGTCCTTGTTCCAAATTAGTCGGGGGCAATTTACCAATTCCGACGGGGTGCAAAACTTTTGCGAATCTGAAAAATCAACGTATATTTGCCGCCCCAACGGGAGGTTCGGTAGCTCAGTTGGTAGAGCAAAGGACTGAAAATCCTTGTGTCGACGGTTCGATTCCGCCCCGAACCACTTCCCATCCAGACCCCGCCTTGGCGGGGTCTGTTCGTTTACGGCCTTACCTCGGCGTAGCGGGCATACGGCAAGCCCGGGTACCGCCCGTCGGCAGCAAGCCAACCAACCTCCATCCGTCGTATCTTTGTGCCATGGAAATCAAGTGCCCCCAATGCGGTGTTTGGACGGAAAATCATCCGTCGTTGTGTACCTCCTGCGGGTACAGTTTTCAAGCGGCCAAAGAAAAACGCGCCGAGGCCCATCCGCAGTTCGCGGCTCCGGGCCCTCCCAAATTCGAATTCCCCATGCTGCACCTGAACCCCAACGACCCTTGGTACACCCGCGCCGGAAAACGCACGGCCTACGCTGTTCAGATGGTAGTCATGGCGGCGGCTGGAGGCATGGCCTGGATGGCCTACTGGATTGCGGTCTAACCCATACGGGCTCCCCCCTGCTTTTTTCGTGGTTAAAAAGACGTTTGCCACTGGGAATGCGCTTCTTCCATTTGTGGCGGGTGCTTGGGCCCTCTTTTTATTCCACCAAATAGGCCTGGCGGTTTGGGGCAAAACCTGGGTGGTTTTCGACAGCTTTTTGGATCCGACTTTGGCGGTACCCGTTATGGTGGGGACGCCGTTGCTATTTATTCGTGGCGTTTTTCGAAAGAACTTCCCCCTTCACCCCGCTCTTGTTTGGGGATTTGCCGGGATCCTTGGCGTGGTTTTTGAAGCCTGGATTCCCTCGTTCGACCCCCGGTTTACCGCCGACCTTTGGGATGCTTTGGCCTACGGGGCAGGTGCGCTTCTTACGAACATAGCGGTCGGAAATGTGTTACCTTTGCAAACCCAATTAAAAGACCATGAATCAACCCGTTAAAGGCTTTAGCAAGTGGACCAAAGAGGGCAAAATCGAATGGATTGCCCAATCCCATTTCGCTCAACCCGATGCCGCCGTTGCCACCTTCAAACAGTATTGGCACGCGGATGCGGTGTTGCAAAAAAAGCACGACGAGTTCATCGAAAACACCGTCAGCAACTACTTTCTACCGCTCGGCGTTGCTCCTAATTTCCTGATCAACGGGAAGTTTTACACCATTCCCATGGCCATCGAAGAAAGCTCGGTGGTAGCCGCTGCTGCCAAAGCCGCCCAGTTTTGGATGGACCGCGGCGGGTTTAAGGCGCAAGTGTTGTCTTCCACCAAGATTGGACACGTGCATTTCCTGTACCACGGGGATGCCGCCGTTTTGAAAGAGGCCTTTGCGTCTTTGCAACCCCTGCTCCTACGGGACACCGACCGACTGACCGCCAATATGCAAGCCCGCGGTGGCGGCATTTTGGAAACCCGGTTGGTGGACAAATCCGCCGACTTGGAAAACTACTTCCAGTTGGAGGTTCGGTTCGAAACCAAAGACTCCATGGGGGCCAACTTTATCAATTCCTGCCTGGAACAGATGGCCAAGACGCTCAAAGCCCATGTGGGAGAGAGCCAGGTGGAGGTCATAATGTGCATTTTGAGCAACTACACCCCGGAGTGCATTGTGCGTGCGGAGGTGTCTTGCCCGGTGGATGCGCTGGAAGACGGCTCCGGTGTTTCGCCCCAAGAATTTGCGGCCAAGTTTTACCAAGCGGTGCGCATTGCAGAAATTGAACCCTACCGGGCTACCACCCACAACAAGGGCATCATGAACGGCATCGACGCGGTGATTTTGGCCACCGGAAACGACTTCCGGGCCGTAGAGGCCGCATGCCACACCCACGCTTCCCGGGACGGCCAATACCGCAGCCTGACGCATTGCTCCCTGGAGAACGGCCAGTTTCGTTTTTGGATTGAAATTCCCTTGTCTTTGGGCGTAGTGGGCGGCTTGACCCAGCTGCATCCCTTGGTGAAGACGTCACTGGAAATGCTGGGCAAACCCAATGCCCACGAGTTGATGTGTATTGTTGCCGCTTCCGGTTTGGCGCAGAATTTTGCCGCCCTTCGCGCTTTGACGACCACCGGCATCCAAAAAGGGCACATGAAAATGCACCTGCTGAATATTTTGAACCAATTGGAGGCGACAGACGAGGAAAAGGCTCACTTTACGGCCTTCTTTGCCGATAAGGTCCCCCACCACGCCGATGTAGTGGCTGCCTTTTGTGCCCACCGCGGCATTCCGGTTCCTGCAGTGACCCATACCCCTTCTTGATGGCGGATGCCGTCCGGTCCTTTTTCGCGCACGGCAAACTGCTGTTGACGTCGGAATACGTGGTTTTGGACGGCGTACCGGCCTTGGCGGTCCCAACGGTGTTGGGCCAGCGTCTGGAGGCGACAGAAGCAGCCGGCTCTTCCTTTTTGCATTGGACGGCGGAGGATTCAGACGGTCGGGTGTGGCTGGACGGGATTTTGGAACGTACCGAAGGGGGGTGGAAAGCGTCGGACGAGGCCTTGGAGCCGGTGGCCCATCTGCTGAATGCGTCGGAGAAAATCAGCCAGCGCACCCTTCCCGGTGGGCAGGTTCGCACGCGATTGGAATTTCCCTCCAACTACGGGTGGGGGTCGAGCTCTACCCTGATTTCGCTGGTGGCGCAATGGCAGGAAATTGATGCCCTACCGCTTCATTTTGCCACCCAAAACGGCAGCGGATACGACGCGGTTTGTGCCACAGTCGCGGGTCCACTGTGGTACCGGAAAACGGCGGACCAAACGGCGGATTGGGAATCTACTTCCCTGGCGCATTGGCCACACGACTCCTTGTACTTGGTGCATTTGGGACACAAACAACAAAGCGCTGCCGACGTGGTGCGGTACCGGGCTTTGGCCCCAAGTTCGTCTGATTTGGACGGGGTCGAGCACGCCGCACGCGCGCTGTTTGAAGCCACTTCTTTTGACACCTGGGGCCACGCGGCACGGGTACACGAAACCCGCATGGCAGCCTTATTGGGACGGACGCCCGTCTCCGAAGGAGCTTTAAAGGGCTACCCCCACGCCAGCAAAAGCTTGGGAGCTTGGGGCGGCGATTTTGTCCTTGTGCAAGTGGCGAATACGTCAGACCTTGATTGGTTCAAATACCGAGGATTTTCAACCGTACTTCCGTGGAAAGCATCCGTCGTATTGGGCGCTTAGGCATCTGCCTCCTTCTGTGGGTGGTCTCTTCGCCGGCGTGGGCGGAGCACCTGGTGGGCGGGGAGATTTGGTACGACTACCTGGGCAACAACCGGTACCGGATTACTTTGCGGATCTACCGGGACTGCAATTCGTCGGGAGCGACCTTGGACCCGCAAGCGGCCATCACCGCTTTTGACGGAGCGACCGGACAACAAGTAGCGAACTTTTCTTTTTTGAAGGGGCCCACCATTGGCTTGCCCGCGAGTACGGGAAGTCCTTGTTTAGGCGCACCCCCCAATATTTGTACGGAATATGCCGACTACGTGCAAGTGGTCGTATTGCCCCCGCGCGCCAACGGATACGTATTGAGCCACCAGCGGTGCTGCCGGAACTCGACCATCGACAACCTCCAGAATCCCAGTCAATGGGGCAACACCTTTACGGTGCGCATTCCACCAAATGGGGCCAATGGAAACAGTTCACCCCGCTTTTCCAGCATCCCGCCCATTGTGCTGTGCAACCAAGAAAACCTGGCCATCACCAGCGGGGCAACGGATCCGGACGGGGATTCGCTGTATTACGAATTGTGCCAATTGCTGCACGGTGGGGGCCAAACCAACGGGTCGAATTGCTTGACATGCCCGGCTCCGGACCCGGCTGCCCCCCCCCCGTATGCCAATGTGTCTTTCCAAAGTCCGCAAAATTTTGCGTTCCCCATTCCCGGGACTCCGGGCATCAGCGTCAACAACGCCACGGGGATGCTGTCGGGCTATTTGACCACCACCGGTCAGTATTCCATTGGCATCTGCGTGAGCGAGTACCGCAACGGGGTGTTATTGAGCACCGTGCGCCGGGACTACCAATTCAACGTAACGGCCTGTGACCCCAACGTTTCGGTTGACATTGTAACGGCGGACGACGACCCCACGTATTTGTGTCTGGGTACTACCATCCCTTTCCGGATGAACTCCACCAACGTGCAGTCGGTGTTGTGGGATTTTGGGGTAGCTGGCACCGGGATGGATACCAGCACCCGAAGAACCCCCATTTTCACCTTTCCGGATACAGGTCGGTACGAGGTATTGCTGATTGGCAATCCGGGGTATCCTTGCGCCGATACCGACGTGGTCGTATTCCAGGTCTATCCGCCCATTGACCCGACTCTCACCCACCAAGGGAGTGGGTGTTTTGACGCGCAGCAGTTTGTTTTCACTGCAACCGGCACGTGGTTTCCCGGCGTCGAATTCTTGTACACCTTTGGCGCCGCGGGGCAAGCCACACTGGACACCTTTGCCGGCCCTTCCCCTCCCCCCATTTCCTTTGCCGCACCGGGGATTTACCCGGTTCGGGTGCGGATTCGGTCCAAGGGCTGCGAGGCCGTGGCATGGGATACGGTTTGGGTAGTCCCCAGGCCCCAGTGGTTTCCGCAGTCATTAGGAGACACAGGGTGCCGTCCCCTGCGCGTGGCTTTTGTGCAAGATTCGCTGGCGGGGACCCCGCTGAAGTACCTGTGGGAATTTGGCGACGGGACCACGAGCACCCTGCCCAATCCGGTGCATGTGTACCAAACCGCCGGGACCTACACCGTTCGGACAACCGTTTATGCAGACACGGCGTGCATCGATACCATCGTTCGGACGTTTGTG
>JBILEM010000042.1:0-8645 GCA_044352085.1 Schleiferiaceae bacterium | reverse complement strand
TGCTTGGCGGCTATCGTTGCAAACGCACAAATACATCGGACTTCCTTAAAGGGTTTTTCCGGGAGAGTTCAGGCGTTCCACTTTGTCTACGCCTTTCACATCTTTTAGTTTTCGAATCAAGTTGTTGAGGTGGCCTTTGTCTTCCACGGAGACGACCAAGTCGCCGTGAAATACGCCATGGTCTCCGGTGATGGACATGGAGCGTATGTCAATTCGTAAGTCGTTGGAAATAATGCGGGTAACATTATGGATTAACCCTTGCGTGTCCATTCCTTGCAAGCGCAAGTAGGCCGTGAATCGTCGATTGTCGGCATTTTTCCATTTGGCGACAATGGTCCTTTGGGCAAAACGACTTTGAATTGCGACTACTTTGGCGCAATCGGTGCGGTGCACCACAATGCCATCGGCCGCATGAAAATACCCAAAAACCTCGTCTCCGGGAATGGGACGGCAGCAGGTGGCTAAAGTGTGCTCCAAAAGCAATTCGTCGGGACCAAAAACCAAGGTATTGCTGGATATTTCGTCTGTTCGCGATGTTTTATCGGAAACGGTTTGCGCTTTTTGGTTTCGGGAAAAACGTTTACGCAGGTAGTTGTAGAAACCTCCGGACTCTTGCCGTAAAAAATTTCGAATTTGCTCGGCTTTGATGGTTCCTTGGCCGATTCGTAAATGCAATTCACTGGGTGTTCGAAGGCCAAAGAAGTTGAGCATCAATTGAATGGTGCTTTGGGTGGCTTCCACTTTGGCCGCCTTGAGCATGCGGTCCAGGGTGGTTTTTCCACTGGTTGCCGCTTTTTGGTGGCGGTCCCGGAGGGCTTGGCGAATCGCAGCCAATGCGCGGGGAGTAACGGCCCACTGCAGCCAAGCCTCTTGGGGTTGTTGTTTATCTGTGCTGATGACTTCAATTTGGTCTCCGCTGCTCAAACCGAAGTCCAATGCGACCAACTTCCCATTCACTTTGGCACCCAACGTATGGTGTCCGAGGTTGGTGTGGATGTCGTAGGCAAAATCGAGGGCTGTGGCTCCCTTGGGAAGACGTCGAATTTCGCCTTGGGGGGTGAAGACCATGATTTCTTCGTTGACCAATTGCAACTTGAAATTGTCCACAAAATCAATGGCATTTTCGTCTTGGTTTTCCAAAACCAGCCGCACTTGATCTACCCAAGCATCCAGCTGGGTGTTGGAGGATATGTCCTCTTTGTATTTCCAATGGGCGGCATAGCCTTTTTCGGCCATGTCGTCCATGCGCTCGGTGCGAATTTGCACCTCGATCCAATGGCCTTCCGGACCCATGACGGTGGTGTGCAAGGATTCGTATCCGTTGGATTTTGGGGTCGTTATCCAATCGCGAAGCCGGCGGGGGTTGGGTCTGAATTGGCTGGTAATGAGGGAGTAGACCTGCCAGCAAACCTCCTTTTCCTTTTCGCGCGGGGTACTCAAAATGATGCGGATGGCGTATTTGTCGTACACCTCTTCAAAGCGAATGCCTTGATTCACCATTTTCCGCCGAATGCTGTAGATGCTTTTGGTCCTTTCCTTGATACTTACCTCTACTCCTTGGTTTTTTATGAGGTCTTTCACACGGTGGGCAAACCGACGGAGGTATTTTAAATCGTTTTCCTTTCGCTCCTCCAGTTTCTCCCTGATTTCCTCGAACGTCTCCGGTTCGGTGTACTTCAGGGCCAGGTCTTCGAATTCGGTCTTAAACGCGTAGAGGCCCATGCGGTGGGCGAGTGGGGCAAAAATAAAAAGGGTCTCCGAGGCAATCTTCAGCTGCTTGTGGGCCGGCATGGCGTCCAAGGTGCGCATGTTGTTTAACCGATCAGCCATCTTAATGAGGATCACACGGACGTCGTCGGAGATGGAAATCAACATTTTACGGAAATTTTCCGCTTGCACCGAGGTATCTTGGTCAAAAACACCCGCAATTTTTGTCAACCCGTCCACCAGTCGGGCCACGGTTGGCCCAAAAAGCCGGTCGATTTCTTCCAAAGTGTAGTCGGAATCTTCCACCACGTCGTGCAGCAAGGCGGCCGCAATGGAGGTCGGTCCGAGTCCGATTTCCTTGGCCACGACGAGGGCGACTTCAAGTGGATGAACGATGTAGGGATCACCCGACTTGCGTTTGACATTTTTGTGCGCGTCGTTGGCGAGGTCAAAAGCGCGTTTGACCAATTCTTTGTCTTTGGCATCCGCTTTCCCTTCCATGCTCCGGAGCAAACTCCGGTAGCGGCTTTGAACTAAGGCTTCCATGCCTTTGCCGGTAGTAGTTTTCCTTCAACCTCTCCAAATCCAATCCGAATGCCGTCTTTCTCGCAGTGGCCACGCATAACAACGGTGTCTCCGTCTTCCAGAAAAGTTCGGGTTCCGCCGTCGAGCAGTGGAAGAGGGCGGGAGCCGTTCCAGCTCAATTCCAAAAGCGAGCCAAAAGAGTCGTCTTGCTCGCCGGAGATGGTTCCGGAGGCCATCAAATCACCGGCGTTGACGGCACATCCGTTCACGGTGTGGTGCGCCAATTGCTGGGCCATGCTCCAGTACATGTACTTGAAGTTGGTTTTGGAAACGACCGTTTCGGTACCTGATTCGGGGACGATTCCTACCTCCAGTTGCAGGTCGATGTGGCTTTTAGGAGTGGATTGCAAGTAGGGAAGGGGCCGGGGTTCTTGCGCCGGGCCGTCTACCCGAAAGGGTTCAAGAGCTTCTAACAAAACCACCCAAGGCGACAAACTGCTGGCAAAGTTTTTTCCCAGAAACGGCCCCAGGGGAACGTACTCCCATTGTTGAATGTCCCGCGCGCTCCAGTCGTTAAATAGGACCAAGCCAAAAATGGAGGATTCTGCTTTACTGGTGGAGATCCAGTCGCCTTGAGCAGGCCCTTGGGCTGTGAGAAAACCTACTTCCAACTCAAAGTCCATTTTAACCGACGGGCCAAAAACGGGGACCGGGTCTTGGGGTCCCTTTCTTTGGCCATTGGGACGGTAAACATCCGTGCCACTGACGACGACTGTACTCGCGCGGCCGTGGTAGCCTACCGGAAGATGCAGCCAATTGGGAAGGAGGGCGTTTTCGGGATCCCGGAACATCTTGCCCACGTTGGTGGCGTGTTCTCTGCTGGCGTAAAAGTCCGTGTAATCGCCAATTCGAGCGGGGAGGTGCATCGTGACCTCCGCAACGGGTCGAAGAACTTGCGCGCGGTGCTCGGGAGATGCCTTGAGCCCCCACGAAGAGGTCGTTCTAAACAATTCCGAAAGGCGATTTCGGGTGACCGACCACACCGCAGGACCGCAGGCCATAAAACCATTCAACTGCCCAAGGCCAAAAACGTCCAGGGGCAAGCCGAGGGAATCCAAGTAGCCCAACTGCTGCAAGGCATGCAGGTCAATGGCCGTGTCTCCAATGCGCGTGCCGCAAACGGTACCGCTTTTGGGATGTTCAAAAACGCCAAATGGAAGGTTTTGAATGGGGAAGTCGGAATGCTTATCAACATGTATCCAAGCACTTATGTCAGGTCGGTTGGCATCGATCATTTTGGCCTACTTTTGTTATCTAAGATAGCACCAAAACATGCAACGCGACAACGAATTATTTGCCTTGATAGAACGCGAGCGCGTCCGTCAAACCAATGGATTGGAACTGATTGCCTCAGAGAATTATGTGAGCCCCGGAGTGTTAGAGGCCCAAGGGTCTATTTTGACCAATAAGTACGCCGAAGGGTATCCCGGAAAACGCTATTACGGAGGGTGCGAAATCGTCGACCTGGTGGAGGATTTGGCCCGGGATCGTGCAAAAACGCTCTTCAATGCGGACTACGTCAATGTTCAGCCGCATAGCGGATCGCAGGCGAATGCAGCCGTATACCTCGCTTGTTTGAAGCCCGGTGACACCATCATGGGCTTTGATTTGAGCCACGGGGGACATTTGACCCACGGATCTCCGGTTAATTTCTCCGGCAAAACCTACCGGGCTGTCTTTTACGGCGTTGACCGCGAGACGGGTTTGGTGGATTACGACCAAGCGATGGAGGTTGCCCAAAAGGAACAGCCCAAACTCATCATCTGCGGAGCATCCGCGTATTCCCGCGACTTGGACTACGAACGCTTCCGGGAGATTGCCGACGAAGTAGGAGCGTTGTTGTTGGCCGACATTTCCCATCCGGCAGGGCTAATTGCACGTGGTTTGCTCAACGACCCGCTTCCGCACTGCGATTTTGTAACCACCACTACCCACAAAACCTTGCGCGGTCCGCGTGGCGGCATGATTTTGATGGGCCAAGATTTTGACAATCCGTTTGGCTTGACCACGCCGAAAGGTGAAATCCGTCCCATGAGCGCTTTGCTGGACGGGGCTATCTTTCCGGGAATTCAAGGGGGGCCCTTGGAACACGTAATTGGCGCCAAGGCCGTCGCCTTTGGAGAGGCCCTAACGGACGCCTATTTCGACTACATCTTGCAGGTGCGTAAAAACGCCCAAGCCTTATCCGGTGCGCTTCAGGGCCACGGTTTTTCCATAGTTTCCGGAGGTACAGATAATCACCTCATGCTCATTGACTTGCGGAACAAGAACATCACTGGAAAAGAGGCGGAAGCGGTTTTGGGAGCCGTGCATATTACCGCAAACAAAAACATGGTTCCGTTCGACAGCCAGTCGCCCTTTGTAACCAGTGGTATCCGTTTGGGCACGCCGGCCGTTACCTCCCGGGGTTTGGTGGAGTCGGACATGCACCAGATTGCGGATTGGATTCAGGAGGCCCTCGTTCACAAGGACCAAACGGCGGTCTTGGCCGACATTGCCAACCGAGTGAAAGGGCTCATGGAGCCGCGGCCGTTGTTTGTAGGGTAGAATAAAGGCGCCCCATGGGCGCCTTTTTTATTTAAATACAGCAAAATGGAGTCTCGTGTTAATGTTTCTGATTAACCATAATTCGAACAGTGAGCACAGTGCCCGAATGGCCAATTACCACGGCCTTGTCGCCCTTGTTGCCCAAGTAGCCTTCTTCGCCCATGCAGGACCAAACGTCTCCATAAACCTCCAGCGTTCCCAGCTTGTTGCCGACTACCTTATCCAACAAAACACCGTGGACGCCGTGCAACGTTTCCGGTCCAGGTAGAAAGTTTTCTTGGTCCAGCGACTTTTTCACCAAGGGACGAACAAAATGAAAGAGGAAAAAGGATACGCCAAGAAACGTCCATATTTCCCACGATGGTTGGTTCGGAAATAAAACCGAAACTCCTGAAGCCACGAGTGCCCCAAATCCCAACGAAGCATTGAAAAGTCCGGTTTTCCACATTTCCAAACCCAAAAGCACAATGCCGGCCAAGACCCAAACAACAAAAGAATTATCCATATAAAGAGGGATGTATTGGTTTCTTACAAAGGTGAATGTCTCGTGTCTTGGATTTTATGACAAAAGTCAGGGCCTTATCGGTGTATTTTTGTTTTCATGAACGCGCCTAATTACCCCTCTCGGTGGTTTATTCACATCGGCCACCACAAGACCGGTACGTCGTGGATGCAGCAGGTGATGTTCACCAAGGAGCATGGCTTTTGCCTTCTCAATGACTATAGGGAACCTTGGAAGGATGCCCTAATCCGGGCATTGGTAACGGGCGACGGATATGCGCCTGAGCGGTTACGGGCCTTGGTCCGAGAACGGTGGGACGGTGTGGGGATTCCCGTTGTGTCTGCTGAGCGGTTATCGGGCCATCCTGCAAGCGGTGGATTCGACCAAATGCAAATCGCAGAGCGGCTTCACGCTTGTTTTCCGGAGGCCATCGTGGTGATTGGAACCCGGGACCCCGAAGAAACCAAAAAATCCACCTACAAGCAATTGGTGCGGGAAGGATACTTGGGGAAAGACCTGGTGGCCATGGAATCGACCGATTGGAAGATTCCGCAAGTGCGGGAGGCTTATTTCCATCATCTCCAATTGGTACAGCATTATCAGTCCCTTTTTGGGCAAGCGCAGGTGGTGGAGTTGCCCTACATCCAGTTGCAGCGTGAGCCGCAAAGTTGGGTGAAGTCCATGGAAAGGGCATACGGCCAATCCTTGGAAATTCATTTGACTAATCAGCATCTTAGACGTGTCAATAAGTCACTCTCGGAACGGTCCGTTCGCGTGGAAAGGGTCATGAATTATTTCCGGATAACCCCCTTGAATCCGCATCCGCTGTTTCGACTGCCCCGTTTTTTAGCCCGTTTGGTGGCAGAGACGGCCGTTTTCTTCGGAGCGTAATCGACTAACCAACCGGTTTATTTGTTTGTTGGGCACCGGAGTCCCGAAAGCCCCAACCCTGCAGCAACGAAGCCACCCCGATAACCCCCAGGCACCCCAGGGGGTTGTACCACAAAAAGGGCCAGTCCTGCGTACTCCAAAGGACAACCACGCCGATTTCGGTAGCCAGTACCGCCCAGAAAAGAGCACGTCCTCCCAGTTTAGGAATAAACCAAGCGGCCACGAAAATTCCCAAAACGGCGCCGTAGACCAACGACCCTATGGAATTCACGGCTTCCAACAAGGACCCCAATCGGTGGGCAATAAGCGCAAAACCAATGGCATACAGGCCCCAAGCGAAGGTGATCCATTTGACCCGGGCTGGGGTTAGGTCCTGGAATGCAACGGTTTCGTTTGCTTCTTTATGAACAGGACGCCAGTCCCACCAGGTGCTTGCGGCCAAAGCACTCAGCTCCGCGCTGGTGCTGGACATGGAAGCTGCCAACAAGACCGCCAAAAGAAGCCCCAAAAATCCATGAGGGAAAGAATTCAGAACGTAATGCAAGAAAATCAGGTTGGTATCGCCTCCGTCGCCGGTTTTATCTTTTAACCATTTCTGGAGTTCCGCTCGGTTTTCGGAGAGTTTTTGATCGATGCGAACCAAAGCTGATTTCTGCTCAGCAGGATTCAGTGCACCCCGGTCCAACGAGCGAAGCAGGTCTGCCCGTTGTTGGCTAATAGCCCGATGGGCTTCGGCCTTTTGGGCATAGAAACGTTGCTCTTCCGGCGTAGCGGAGGTAAGAACTTCCTCAACCAACGCCTGGTTGAAATGCACCGGGGTCGGGACGCGGGAATAGTGGGCGTAAAGCAAGACGCCCAAAAACAGGATACCCGCTTGCATGGGTATTTTCAACCAGCTGTTGAAACGAAGACCCAGTCGGCTTTGGCGCAAATCGGTACCCCCCAAATACCGCTGTACCTGGCTTTGGTCGGTCCCAAAGTAGGATAGCATAAGAAAGGTCCCCGCCAACAGGCCGCTCCAAACGGTATAGGGTGTGCTGAAGTCCCAGGAAAAATCCAGCCATTCCATGCGTCCAATGCTTTTGGCAGGCAATAGCCAGGTTTCCCAGGAGGACTCGATCGGTTTTAACTGAATCAACGAATAGGCGGCATAGGCCATCCCAATAAAAATCAAGGCCATTTGTCCTTGTTGGGTAACGGCGACCGCACGGGCACCGCCAGAGACGGTAGTCACCATCACCAAGAGCCCGATAGCCACAATAGAAAAGGCCAAATTCCACCCCAGGGCATAATGAAAAACCAAGGCCGGTGCGTAAATGGTTAGGCCTGCTGCGATGCCCCGGTGGGCCAAGAACAACAAAGAGGCCAAACGGCGCATTCGTCGGTCGTAGCGGTGTTCCAGGTATTCGTAGGCCGTAACCACATTCAGTTTGTAGTACCACGGAAGTCCCCACTTTCCAATAATCCACAAGGCGATGGGCATGCCCAAGTAGAACTGAACGAAACCTACTCCTTGGGAATAAGCGAGCCCCGGAGCAGACAAAAAGGTGATGGCACTGGCCTGCGTGGCCATGATGCCGATTCCTACGGCATACCAAGGCTGGTTTTGATTGCGCAGGTAGGACTCCTGCGAATTTTTCCTGCGCAAGGACCAGAATCCTAGAGCCAGAATTGCAATCTGCGCGGCGATCAAAACGCCAAAATCCAACCCATTCATTACTTTGCAGTCTCAATAGGATGCACCAAATTGGCCAGCAATTCAAAGGAACCGGGGACTGCTGCCGGCCACTGCCGGAACAGGGCCAAGCCGCAGTACACAATGCGCCCTTTGCCGACGGGGTATTCCACCAAGAGTCCGGGGTGGTCGGCTTCCCCGGGATCGTGGGAAGAAAGCAAGGAACGACCCTGCGTGCCTTTCATTTCGGCGTGGTACAAGCTTCGCTCTTGCGTCCATCCGGCCCAGGTAAATTCGTTGAGCGCGAACGGATAATTGAAATAGGAATGGTTCGCTTGGACCACCTTAATAGGGGCTTCTTCGTCGGTTACACGGCTACGACCAAGGGAAAATCCAATTTCCCGCAAAAAGGATTCCGGTAAATCGGCCGTGGTTTGGTACTGAATGAGCACGGTTTTTCCGCTTTTTGCCAGGTCCATCGCCACGGTTTCCCAGGAACTCCAAACGTCACGGTGGACGTTTGCTGCACGAACCCCAATCACCAAGGCGTCCAAGTCGTTGTAATTCAGCGTTGGGGCTGCGCCGGGAGCAAGTTCTACCACGTTGTGCCCCAAAGAACGCAAAGCATCCGCTGCAGCATCCCCCGAACCGGACAAGACCCCAACGGTCAAAGGTAGAGGCAGGTAGGGGAGGACGGCCCATTGGACCCGGGCCGGTAGAGGGTAGCCAATTCGGGGC
>JBILEM010000041.1:0-8675 GCA_044352085.1 Schleiferiaceae bacterium | reverse complement strand
GCAGCCGGCTGGGCCGTATTTCCATCGCCCCAGTCCACCTGGAGCGAGGACGCATTTTGGGCCTCTGCGGCGAATCCCAGGGTGAGTGGAGCACACCCTTGGAGTGGCTTGAGACCGGGCAGCTCCACATTCAAAACTTCCAGGGCAATTTGCACCGCCGCAATGTTGCAGTTGGGCGAACTGTTGGTGGTGCTGTGGGCGTTTGCTGGGAAAATCGGGAAATTACTGCTCCCTCCGCAGCCTGCACAGATTGCTTGGTGGATGACCCCGGAGGGACTAAAGCGCGACGTCCCGCCGTCCACATGTTCCAGGGCGGTGCCTCCAAAAAAGCTGGCATACCGCGCCGACTGCCCGTCCGGAGCCAAAACCAAAAAATAAAAATCCGAACCGTCGGTGTTCGTATCCAGGGCGTTGGGAGTGGTTGCTAAGCCCAGGGTATTGCCGCCGGAATTGACCAAACCGCCCCATCCGCTGTAATACGTATTTCCGCAATCGTCCCAAGCCAAAGCGGTGGGTGCAGCATTGACCACTTGGTGCTGGCCGTTGCCAAAACTCATTTGCCGGTACACCGTATCCAACTGGGTGCCGATGTAATGGATGAACTGGGCAGAATTGGGCTGGCCCCAGACGCCGGGGGTCATGGGGAAAACGGGCGTGGTGGCAGGGCCCCGATTTTGGCCTGTAACCGCAACGGCTTCCGGCGTGCCAACCGCTGAGGTTGCTCCAGCGGGATTCGAAGCGACCGTAAACAGGGCGTCAAATCCTGGCGTACCCCAGTACGAACTCCGAATCCGAGAGCCCGTAGCTACGTCAAAAAGTCCCAATATTCCGTCCTCGACTCCTACCCGCTGCGGGTACAAAACGCCCGTGCCTCGGGCCAGGTTGTCGCTTTTGGTTGCACCCACCGCCATCAACTGCCCAAAAGCCAGCGCGGAAGGCGCCTCGGCCAATCCCATCCAAGCGTCGTAAGCGCTGCCCGCCAACTTCACCGACCACCGGAGCGTATCCAAATTGGGGGACATACGAAACAGAACACCGTCCAAATTACCGCCGGTAGCGGTGTCCCTTGGGATGCCCGGCAAAACCGACGGCTGAACCGTGGGAAAGTCCGGAGACAAGGTGCTTGACGCCACGAAAATTTCTCCCTTTACCGACAAACCGGGCCGACCAACCGCGTTGGTAATCAGTTCGCCCCGTGCCGGATCTCCGTAATTCAACGGCACCGATGCCGGCTCGACGTTGATGCCGTCGTTGGCCACCCCTCCCAAATAGGTCCCTGCGCGAAATACACTTCCTGTAGAGTCCAATCGGACCACGAACATATCGGTACCGTTGTTAAAAAAAACGCCGTCCGCGCTCACCCCTGATCCGCCCGCGAATGTGGTATCAAAGGCTTGGAGGTGGTGGGGAAAATTGGTGGAGCCGGTGGTCCCAAATACCAACAAATCTCCGTTTGGAGCGGCTACAATGCTGTGCGGCGCTTCGCGGTTGTTTCCGCCCAAAAAGGTGGAACTCCGGTACCCGGTTCCGTCTGGCTTCCAAAGGGTCAGCACGACGTCGCATCCACCGCCTTCGTAAGAGGGTTGGAAGCCGTTGGTGCTGGGATATCCCGGCCCAAAACTGACCCCACCGGACCAGGTTCTCCCGTTGGCGTCGTAGGTAGCGCAGTAGCCAAAGTTGTCCGAGGTACCTCCGCTGAACGTTGAGAAGATATAGGTGGGATCCACGCGTACAGGTCCGGGATGGCGAAGGACAGCGCCTGAAAATTGCAGCACGCTTTTGCGCGCGCGCCAGTGCACTCCGAGCGGCTCCCCGCGGGAGCCGCTCGCAGTGGGAGCCGTTTCCTGAGCCCAGTCCTTGCCCAATTGTACAGCAACACCGCCATCGGGAGTACGGCGCCAATCCGATGCCCCCAACCATTCCACTGAAACAGCCGCCAAATCAGCGCCCCGCCTCGCCACCCAGGTCGATTTCAGTTGGTCGTTGATCACTTCCAAAACCAAGTCCACGCCCGGGTACAATCCCTTGCCAATCAGTCGACTCCCTCCCGGAACACCGGAACGCCAGTTCGCCGGTTGGGAACCCAAGTAAAAATGGTGTTCCACACCCCGGGCCAGGCCGGAGGAATCCAATTCCCACTGTACGTTCGGCGATGCCCCCGCAAACCGTTGGCGAATCGCCCATTGGTTGGCCACAGCCGCGGTAGCGTCGGACGGGCGGATGGAATCCGGCACACGTACCGAAAAAACCAAGGCATCGCGCTCAACATGCACCGTAACCTCGTTCAAAACAAGCCGGGCCACTTCGGGCGTTGACCACTGGCCCCGATTGGGCACCAACAGACGCGGGCCTTTTTGGAGCACCACCTGCTTTTTGGGGGAGGTTGGGGCAGGCTGCGCCCACACGGACCCGGCTACCAAACCGAACAAAAGGACCAGACCGCTCACTAGCTTTCGCTGAAAAGCACCCGGCATTTGCATAGAAGTCCAGACCGTTCGCACGGTCAAAAGATACGAATTAGAGGTCCAGGTCGTCCAGCTCTTGAGCCGCCGACCCGTCTGACATAAGGAACGCTTTGAGGAAGGCATCGATCTCCCCGTCCAGAACGCGGTCCGGGTCCGACGTTTCCTGACCGGTACGCACATCTTTGACCAATTTGTAGGGGTGCAACACGTAGTTGCGTATTTGTGAACCCCATTCAATTTTCTTTTTGCCGGACTCAATTTCCGCCCGCTTGGCATTGCGCGCCTCAATTTCCATCTCGTACAGGCGCGACTTCAACAGTTGAATCGCCTTTTCCTTGTTTTGCAACTGGGACCGCGTCTCTGTGTTTTCAATCACAATGCCCGACGGCTTGTGGCGCAACCGCACTCCGGTTTCCACCTTGTTGACGTTTTGCCCGCCGGCACCGCTGGATCGGAACGTATCCCACTCGATTTCTCCCAAATTCACTTGGATATCGATGGTGTCGTCCACCAACGGATAGACGTACACACTCACAAAGGAGGTGTGTCTGCGGGCGTTGCTATCAAAGGGCGATACCCGAACCAACCGGTGCACCCCGTTTTCTCCTTTTAGGTAGCCAAAAACAAATTCCCCTTCGATTTCCAAGGTGACGGTTTTCACGCCGGCTACGTCGCCCTCTTGGAAATTCAATTCGCGCACCTTGTGGCCGTTTCGTTCTGCCCACCGCAAGTACATCCGCATCAGCATACCGGCCCAGTCGCAGGATTCCGTCCCTCCCGCGCCCGCGGTAATCTGCAATACAGCGCTCAATTTGTCTTCTTCTCCGGAAAGCATGTTCCGGAACTCCATGGTGCCCAAGGCATCGTCCGCCTGGGCATACAACGCGTCCACTTCGGCTTCTGTCAGTTCTCCTTCTCGAAAAAACTCCAGGGAAAGTTCCAATTCCTCGCACTGCGACTTAATGGCCTTGAACCCGTCTACCCAGTACTTGAGCTCGCGGATTTTCTTCATGGTGGTCTCCGCCTTCTTGGAATCTTCCCAGAACCCGGGGTTCACGGTGCGTTCCTCCTCGTTGGCCAAGGTGATGCGCTTTTCTTCCAAGCGCAAATAGCCCTCCAAGGCCTTCAGTCGATCAAATATTTCGCGTACGCGGTCTGTGGTTACCATAGGAGCGCAAAAATACGGCGCTTGCCGTACTTTGGCGGCATGAATGCACCTGCTTTTTGGGCCGACTTTCGATCAGACACCGTTACCCGCCCCACCCCCGGAATGCTAGACGCCATGCAACACGCTTCGGTTGGCGACGATGTCCTGGGCGACGACCCCACGGTCCTGCGCCTGGAAGCTACTTTGGCCGAACAATTTGGGATGGAAGCCGGGCTCTTTTGCCCTTCTGGGACGATGACCAACCAAATTGCCATCAACGTGCACACGCGGCCGGGCGACGAACTTATCTGCTCCCCCTTGGCCCACGTCTACAACTACGAAGGCGGAGGCGTCGCTTTTAACTCGGGCGTTCAAATCCGGGTGGCCGGAGATGGATACGGCCGCGTAACACCGGAGCAAGTGCGTCAGGCTTTGCAGCCCCAAGACAACGTCCACGCCGCCCCTACCCGACTGGTCGTTATGGAAAACACCAGCAACAAGGGCGGCGGCACCTGCTTGGGCCTTCCTGCCCTCCAAGCCGTTGGAGACGTGGCCCGTCAAAACGGCTTGGCCTACCACCTCGACGGAGCCCGACTCTGGAATGCCTTGGTGCACGACCACGAATCTCCGCAGGACTACGGCAAACTCTTCGACAGCATTTCCCTCTGCTTGAGCAAGGGCCTGGGCACCCCTGTAGGCTCCGTTCTGGTGGGCAACCGGGACTTTATCGCGCACGCCCGACGCATCCGCAAGCGATTTGGCGGCGGCATGCGCCAAGCCGGCTACCTCGCCGCCGCAGGTCTGTATGCCTTGGAACACCACATCGACCGACTTGCAGACGATCATCGCCTGGCCGGCCAACTGGATGCCTTTTTGTCCACTATGCCGGGGATAGCAGAACGCAAACCCGTAGAAACCAACATTGTGATTTTTCGGTTGTCCGAAAACCTGGACGCCCGTGCCTTGCAGGCCCATTTGGCTCAAAAAGGGATCGGGATTTCCGCCATGGACGCCCAGTGGCTGCGCGCCGTTACCCATTACGATGTTGGAACCAAGGCCTTGGATGCCCTCCGGGAGGGACTGCGAACTTTCTTGGGCTAGTCGATCGCTTCTCGGTTGCCAGGCGCCGTTCGCGCTGCCCATTCCGATTCAAAACCGCGCTGGTACAGCACCTGTTCCACTTTGCGCTTCTGTTGAAAAACCGGCAGTTTCCGCACGTCCTCCCACACCCGGGCCGCCACAGCCAACGCTTTTTCTTCGTATTCCTGCGGGTCAATTTCCTGCAAGCCCAAATCAATGCACGCAGACGAAATGCCTTTGGACCGCAAACCGTAGAGAATTTTGCCTTTGCCCCAGCCCAATGCCCGGAACTTGCCCCGGGCGTAGGCCCGAGCATACCGCTCGTCGTTCACCCAGTCCGACTGGAGGGCTTCCAGAAGGAGCACCTCCGCGGCCTCCCCGCGAAAACCCAAGGCAGCAATTTTGGTCTCCACTTCTTTTTGGCAGCGCTCCTGGTAGGCGCAATACCGTTCCAAGGCAGACTTTCCGTCTTCCAAGGTGAACTGTTTGCGGGTTTCCCATGCCATGGGGCAAAGAAACAAAAAAGGCGGCCCGCAGGCCGCCTTTTAAGCACTTAAATCGGTTACTGGAATTTGTATTCCAACATCTTGAAGGAATCCCGTGCCACGATGGACAAGGAACCCTTGTGTTTCCGCTGCCACTGGTGGCGCAAACTGCTCCAGAAGTAGCCTTTGGTCAGGTAGGCGTGCAAGAAAGGATGCACGTGGAGGGCCCATGGTTTGCCGTCTTTCTTCTTGCGGTTGGCCAGGGCAGCATACTCCTGCTCCAACTTCTCCACCAACAGAATGGGGGCGTCTACCAAGGCGTCTGGATTTTCCTCCTGGGTTTCAATGGCTTTTTCCGGGCGCACCCGTTGCCGTGTGATTTCCACCAGTCCAAACTTGGAAGGGGGAAGAATCTTGTGCTTTGCCCGGTCTTGGGACATTACCTCTTTCACCTTTTCGTACAAGGCCCGGCGGTGCTCGTTCTTGTGGAGGTCAATGAAGTCCACCACAATGATACCGCCCATGTCCCGCAGCCGAAGCTGACGGGCCACCTCTTCGGCCGCCAGCAAGTTCACGGCCAGGGCGCCTTCTTCTTGGCTCTCGCCAACGGCACCTCGGTTTCCGCTGTTCACGTCAATGACGTGCAGGGCTTCCGTATGCTCGATGATAAGGTAGGCCCCCTTCTGCAAGGTGACCGTTCGACCAAACGAAGTTTTCACCTGCCGGTCCACATTGAAATGCTGGAAAATAGGAGCCGCTCCGTTGTACAGCTTGACCATATCCGTTTTGTCCGGCGCAATTTCTTGCAGGTACTGCTTTACCTCGGCGGCCCATTCCTCGCTATCTACGTGGATTTTGGCAAACGACTCGTTAAAGACGTCGCGCAAAAAGGCCGATGCCCGGTCCATTTCCCGCACTACCCGCTGGCCCGACTTGGCCTGGCGAAGCTGGCGGTGCAAGGATTTCCATTTGGCCATAAGGCCTTCCAAGTCCGCCGTGAGTTCCACTTCGGTCTTATTTTCCGCTACGGTGCGAACAATCAACCCAAATCCCTTGGGCCGAATGCTGTCCGCGAGCCGACGCAATCGCTCTTTTTCTTTTCGCTCCCGAATTTTCTGAGATACCGAAACCCGGTCTGAAAAGGGCACCAACACCATAAACCGACCTGCCAAAGAAATCTCGGATGCAATCCGGGGTCCCTTGGTGGAAATCGGTTCTTTGATGATTTGTACCAGAATGTCTTGGCCTACTTTGACCGCGTCTTCCATAGAACCATCCTTGGTCAACTCTTCCTGCAAAGGAAAGTCGGCTAAGGTTGCAGACTGCTTGCCCAGCACCACCTTTTTGGTGAATTGCTGCCAAGAAGCCAACTGCGGGCCCAAGTCGTGGTAATGGAGAAAGGCATCTTTTGCATGCCCCACATCCACAAACGCGGCATTGAGTCCGGGTGCTACTTTTTTAACACGGCCCAAGTAGATGTCCCCTACGGAGAAGCGGTCGTCGCCTTTTTCGGCAACGAGCTCTACGAGGCGACCATCCTGAAGGAGAGCCAACTCTGCGTCGGACCCGCTTGTCTGAATGACGAGTTCGGTCCGCATCAGCGATTAGCGCTTTTTGTGACGGTTCTTGCGAAGACGCTTTTTGCGCTTGTGGGTGGCCATCTTATGGCGCTTTCTTTTCTTTCCGCTTGGCATAGCTAAGTCGTTTAAAGGTTAATGGGGGGCGTGTTCGGTGTGCAACGCTTTCACACGATCCGCACCCTCCGCTTGCGGATACCGGTCCAAGAACCGATGCACCACTGCATCAGCACTGTCGGACCGCCCAAGCTGCAAGTACACTTGGGCCAATTTCTCTACCCCGGCCGCGTAAGCGGGATCCAGGGAAACGACGCGGCGGAAGCGTTCCACCGCTTTGTCCATTTGACCCGACTGCACCGAAAATTCACCCAACCAGAAGTGGGCGTCGCGGTGGTTGGAATCTTCTTGGACGACTTCGCGCAACAACGCAATGGCTTCCATGGGGCTGTCAGAACCCCCTTGAATCATTTCAACTGCCCGATTCACCTTCTCGTCAAGCGGAGAAAGGACCGTTTCAGCGGGTTGAGGCGCAGCCGAAGGCGAACGGGGCACCCAATTGGCTATAGCAATACCTACTCCCAAGGCAGCAGATAGGGCTATTACAAGTCGGGCACGGGGTTGCATCGGCACAATGAGGTTGGAATTACTCGTTTACAGCCACGTTGGACTTCACAGAATCCGCAAAAGTCTTGGCAGGCTTGAATGCGGGAATGTAATGGGCCGGGATGACCAATGTGGTATTCTTCGAAATGTTGCGACCGGTCTTCTTTGCACGCTTCTTCAAGATAAAGCTGCCAAAACCACGCAAATAGACGTTGTCTCCAGCTTCCATACTGGATTTCAATTCGCGCATCATACCTTCTACAACTGCCTGAACGTCGGCCTTTTCCATTCCAGTCTTCTCAGCGATGCGGTTGACAATGTCGGCTTTGGTCATTTTGAATGATTTTAAAAAGTTTAAAATGAGTTCGTAGGTCGCTAATTTTGAGGGCGCAAAGATACGAATTAAAGCCCACTTTTACAAGCCGTTCACACGATGTCCTTCTCGCAAAAATTGGTTCGTTGGTACCTTCAACACCGCCGTCCGCTTCCTTGGCGGGAACACCGCAATCCCTATGCCATTTGGTTGAGCGAGATGATTTTGCAGCAAACAAGGGTGGAACAAGGCACTCCGTACTACCATCAATTTCTTGAACGGTATCCTACATTATCCGACCTGGCGGAGGCCGAGTTGGACGAAGTTCTTCATTTGTGGCAGGGGCTGGGCTACTATTCCCGCGCCCGAAATGTGCACCGAGCTGCCCAACACATGCACCGCGAGTGGAAAGGAACTTGGAAAACCCAACCCGAAGATTGGTTGGCGCTCCCCGGCGTGGGGCCCTACACCGCAGGCGCTGTAGCATCGATCGCTTTTGGTACCCGAGCTGTTGCCGTGGATGGCAATGTGATCCGGGTACTCACCCGGTATTTTGGATACCTGGAACCCGTTGACCGTCCGTCTGGGGTGCGGGCTCTTGTCCTTCTGGCAGAAAGCGTTTTGCCCGAAGGCGACTGCGGCGACCATACGCAGGCGCTCATGGAGCTGGGAAGCCTGGTATGCACCCCAAAAAAACCGCAGTGTTCGGTGTGTCCGATGTCGGACGGCTGCCAGGTGGCCTTTCAAGCAAAGAACGCGGAGGACCTCCCGAAGAAAAGCAACAAGACCAAGGTGCTTGCTGCAGATTGGCGACGGGTGCTCGTGCGCCACGCAGGAAGGGTAATGGTCTACCGCCGGCCAGAAAGCGGCATTTGGGCAGGATTGCACGACCTGCCTGACTCCGACGATGTCCGGAACTGGGGCATGAATCCAGACAGTATAAAGTGGCAAGAACCCGTGGTACACCTGCTGAGCCACCGACGACTCGCGCTCTACTTTGGCCAC
>JBILEM010000040.1:0-8765 GCA_044352085.1 Schleiferiaceae bacterium | reverse complement strand
ACGACTTCTTCATCAAAATGCGTGGAAAGATCGTACGAGTTCAGGCGGAAGATGCCGTTGGAACCGATGGTCAAAATTTTGTCGTCGCCGCGGAAAGCGCCCAGCAAACGGCCGCGTCCTTCGTCGTTGAGGCGGCGAACCGTCTCGTCCAACCAAATGGAGCGCGCGGCCAGGGTACTGACGCCCTTTTCCTTGAGCTCCACTTTTTTGATGGCGTACTTGGTCACGGTATTTCCCCGGGAGGAACGGCCGCGCACCGCCAAGGTGGAGAAATCCACATCGAAGCGGAGTTTTTTGAGGGCCGCCATGGGCTTGAGGTGCACGGTCACCACCTCGGCTTCGCCGTTGGGGTTCGCGCTGAGGTACAGCACCTCGGACCCCTTGGTGCCTTGGGTGATGGGGTATTCCCGGTCCCGGGTGATGCCTGTTACCGTAAAGCGTTTCATGAAATTGGCGCCCTTGGTTCCGTCCCGGTAAATCGCGTTGTACACGGTGCGGTTGTCGCCTTTCTTGAAAACGTGGACGTACAGAATGTCCGTGCCTACGTAGGTTTTTTGGTCCACCTTGGTCACCACCAGGGTGCCGTCGTGCCGAATCACCAGCACGTCGTCCAGGTCGGAACAGTCGCAGACGTATTCGTCTTTTTTCAGGCCAATGCCCACAAATCCTTCTGCCCGATTGACGTAGAGTTTTTCGTTGGCAATGGCCACTTTGGAAGCCACCACGGCGTCGAATAAACGCAATTCCGTGCGCCGTTCCCGGCCCGCTCCGTATTTTTTACGCAGGTCCTTGAAGTAGGCCACGGCATAAGCCACCAGGTGCTCCAGGTGGTGCTTGATTTCGGCCATGCGGCCTTCCAGGGCGGCAATGTGGTCGTTGGCTTTGTCGGCGTCGAACTTGGAAATGCGCTTGATGCGGATTTCGGTCAGGCGAACCAAATCTTCTTGAGTCACCGGTCGGATCAGGTGGGCAATGTGGGGCTTCAGGCCGGAATCGATGGCTTCCAAAACCGCCTCCCAGGTTTCGCATTCTTCGATGTCTCGGTAAATCCGGTTTTCGATGAATATGCGTTCCAAGGAGGCAAAGTGCCATTGCTCGCGAAGTTCGTGCAGCTGGACTTCCAATTCCGCCTGCAAAAGCTCCAAGGTATGGGCCGTGGACCGGCGCAGCAATTCTTTGACCCCAATAAAGACGGGCTTGTCTCCCTCAATTACGCAGCACAGCGGAGAAACCGATGACTCGCATGCGGTGAAGGCATACAGGGCATCGATGGTCTTGTCTGGGGAAATGTTGGGGGCCAAATGGACCACAATTTCGACGTGTTCGGCCGTGTTGTCCTCGATTTTTTTGACTTTGATCTTTCCCTTTTCGTTGGCCTTCACAATGGACTCCATCAAGGAGGCTGTGGTGGTTCCAAAGGGAATCTCCGTAATGACCAGAGACTTTTTGTCCGGGCTGGTGATGCGGGCACGCACCCGAATGCGGCCGCCCCGCTCCCCGTCGTTGTACTGGCTCGCATCGGCAATGCCGCCGGTGGGAAAGTCGGGAAAAAGATCAAACGACTTGCCTTGCAAAATGGCAATGGACGCGTCGATCAGCTCCAAAAAGTTGTGCGGCAGCACCTTGGTGCTCAAACCCACCGCAATTCCCTCCACGCCTTGGGCCAGCAAAAGGGGAAACTTCAACGGCAAGTGAATGGGCTCCTTGGAACGGCCGTCGTAGGAAGCCTGCCACTCGGTAATCTTAGGATTGAAGGCCACTTCCAGGGCAAATTTGCTCAGGCGGGCTTCGATGTAACGCGGGGCTGCTGCGTTGTCTCCGGTCAAAATATTCCCCCAGTTTCCCTGGGTTTCGACCATCAGGTTTTTTTGGCCCAGCTGCACCAGGGCGTCTCCAATGGAGGCATCGCCGTGGGGGTGGTACTTCATGGTGTGCCCAATCACGTTGGCCACTTTGTGGAACCGACCGTCTTCCAATTCCCGCAGCGCATGGAACAACCGGCGCTGCACGGGTTTGAGACCGTCTTCCAGCGCGGGAACTGCGCGTTCCAAGATGACGTAGGAGGCGTAGTCCAAAAAGTAATCCTGGTACATGGCGCGTACCCGAGACGGGGCGTCTTTGAGCGGAATCAACTCCGCAGCCTGCACTTCCAATTCCGGCCCTTCCTCCTCGTGGGAAGATTCGGAAGATGATAAGTCGGAAGAACGAGTCCCGGTGGGTTCGTTCGACGTGCTGTCCCTGCCCTCTGCAGCGGGATTTTCTTCGGTGAAATCGTTCAAATCGTTCGTGCTCATACCGCCGCTTCGTCCAATTCTACCCGCAGGTTTTCAATGATGAATTCCTGGCGTTCGGGGGTGTTTTTGCCCATGTAGTATTCCAACAAGGTGTCAATCTGCTCTTTGCCCAGCATGACGGGTTCCAAACGGATATCGCCTCCAATAAAGTGTTTGAATTCGCCCGGCGAAATTTCCCCCAGTCCCTTGAATCGGGTGATTTCCGGACGGGGGCCCAAGGCCTCTATGGCGGCTCGACGTTCTTCGTCGGAATAGCAATAGGTGGTCTTTTGCTTGTTCCGGACGCGGAACAAAGGCGTTTGCAAGATGTACAGGTGGCCTTCCTGCACCAGTTCGGGGAAGAACTGCAAGAAGAACGTAATCAAAAGCAAGCGAATGTGCATGCCGTCCACGTCGGCATCCGTAGCGATAACCACGTTGTTGTAGCGCAGGTCTTCCAGGCCGTCCTCGATGTTGAGTGCAGCTTGGAGCAGGTTAAACTCTTCGTTTTCGTAGACGACTTTCTTGGTCAGTCCGTAGCAATTCAAGGGCTTGCCCTTCAGACTAAAAACCGCCTGGGTAAGGACGTCCCGCGAGGCGGTGATGGATCCCGATGCGGAGTCGCCCTCGGTGATGAACAACGTGGTCTCCAGGCGGCGCTCGTTTTTGAGGTCGCTGTAGTGGATTTTGCAGTCCCGCAGCTTGCGGTTGTGCAGGGTGGCTTTCTTGGCGCGTTCCCGGGCCAATTTCTGGATGCCAGACAGCTCCTTGCGTTCCCGTTCGGCGCGCAGGATTTTGCGCTGGATGGCGTCGGCAATGGCGGGGTTCTTGTGCAGAAAATTGTCCAGTTCCGTCTTGAGGAAGTCTCCCACAAAGGTGCGGATGGAAGGACCGTCCGGGCCCATGTCGTTGGAGCCCAGCTTGGTTTTGGTCTGGCTTTCAAAAATGGGCTCTATGACCTTGACGGAAATGGCCGCAATCACGCTCTGGCGGATGTCGGCCGCTTCGTACTGTTTTTGGTAGAATCCGCGCAGGGTTTGCACCAGGGCCTCCCGCAGGGAACTTTGGTGGGTACCGCCTTGCGTGGTGTGTTGCCCGTTCACAAAACTGTGGTACTGCTCGGACTGGGAACGCTCGGCATGCACCAGCGCAATTTCGATGTCTTCGCCCCGCAGGTGGACGATGTCGTGGATGACTTCCCCGCTCAAGGTGTTCTGCAGCAGGTCCTTCAGTCCGTTATCGGAAAAGTACTTTTCGCCGTTGAGGTAAATGGACAGCCCGGGGTTCAGGTAGACGTAGTTCCATACCATCTTCTCCACGTATTCCATTTGGAAGCGGTAGTTGGAGAAGAGACTGGGATCCGGGGTAAAGACGACCTTGGTCCCGCGGCGTCCGGTAGAGGCTTCCACAGCCGACTCTTCCACCAATACCCCCTTTTCGAAGGTGGCGGTTTTGGTTTGGCCGTCGCGGATGGCTTGCACCACAAAACGGGACGACAAGGCATTCACGGCCTTGGTACCCACGCCGTTCAAACCAACGGACTTTTTAAAGGCCTTGGAGTCGTACTTGGCGCCCGTGTTCATCTTGGAAACGGCGTCCACCATTTTGCCCAGCGGAATGCCGCGGCCAAAATCCCGAACGGTCACGGATCCATTTTGCACGGAAATTTCAACGGTCTTGCCGGCGCCCATCACAAACTCGTCGATGGCGTTGTCCACCACCTCCTTGATCAGGATGTAAATGCCATCGTCCGGAGACGTTCCGTCCCCCATTTTGCCGATGTACATGCCTGGGCGGAGCCGGATGTGCTCCTGCCATTCCAGGCTGCGGATGTTGTCCTCGTTGTACTGAACGACGTCGGTCATGGGTTAAAGGTACGGGATTAGACGTTGAAGCGGAAGTGCATCACGTCGCCATCTTGCACAATGTACTCCTTGCCTTCCACCCGCATCCGGCCGGCTTCTTTAGCGGCGGCTTCGGACTTGTACTGCACGTAGTCGGCGTAGGAAATGACCTCCGCACGGATGAATCCTTTTTCAAAGTCGGTGTGGATCACGCCGGCAGCTTGGGGACCCGTTGCTCCAACCGGAACGGTCCAGGCGCGCACTTCTTTCACGCCTGCCGTGAAATAGGTCTGGAGGCGAAGCAGGGAGTACGCCGCACGGATAACCTTGTTGACGCCCGGCTCGTCCAAGCCCAGGTCGGACAAGAACAGCGAACGCTCGTCAAACGACTCCAATTCGGAGATGTCGGCTTCTACGGCAGCGGCCAGGTGCATGACGCCCGCTTTTTCCGCAGCGGCCATGGCCTTGACTTGTTCCACGTAGGCATTGCCGGTGGCTGCGGCGGCTTCGTCCACGTTGCACACATAGAGCACGGGCTTTTCGGTCAGCAACTGGTAGTCGTCGATCCAGGCCTGCTCTTCGTCGGTGCGTTCAAAACCGCGGACGTTTTTGCCTTGCTCCAAATGGGCCTTCAGGCGTTCGGACATTTCCACCTCGCGCAGGGCCTCGCGTGTGCCGGACTTGGCGGCCTTCTTGGCGCGATCGATGCGCTTCTCTACCGTGTCCAAATCCTTGAGCTGCAGCTCGAAGTCGATGGTTTCCTTGTCCCGAAGAGGATTCACCGAACCGTCCACGTGGACCACGTTGGGGTTGTCGAAACAGCGTAAAACATGCAAAATGGCGTTGCACTCCCGAATATTGCCCAAAAACTGGTTGCCCAAGCCTTCGCCGCGGGACGCACCCTTCACGAGTCCGGCAATGTCCACAATCTCCACGGTGGCCGGCAAAACGCGCTCGGGATCCACCAACGACTCGAGCACCTGGAGCCGCGGGTCGGGTACGTTGACTGTGCCCACGTTGGGCTCAATGGTACAGAAAGGAAAATTCGCTGCTTGCGCCTTGGCGTTGCTCAAGCAGTTAAAAAGGGTGGACTTCCCAACGTTCGGAAGGCCTACAATGCCACACTTCATGGAGAAATTACTTTTAAAAAGCCAAAGGTAGTCCGGAATTGGGACTGCTTGGGTCGGGAATCCTTCCTACTTTTGCACAAACCCATTCCCTCTACGCTCATGGCCGATTCCGCCCACCTCGAAGCTCTTTGTACGCAAGTCCGACGGGACATCCTCCGCATGGTGCATGCGGTCAATTCGGGTCACCCCGGCGGTTCCATGGGCTGCACCGAATTCTTGGTGGCGCTGTATTTTGAAACGATGGAGCACACCCCCGTCCCCTTTGACATGGACGGCAAAAACCAAGATATTTTCTACCTGAGCAACGGACACATTTCGCCTGTTTTTTATAGCGTATTGGCCCGCTCCGGATACTTCGACGTGGCCGAAATGTCCACGTTCCGCAAATTGAATTCCCGCCTGCAAGGCCACCCGACTACCCACGAAGGACTTCCCGGCGTACGCATGGCCAGCGGCAGTTTGGGCCAAGGTCTCAGCGTGGCACTCGGTACCGCCCTGGCCAAAAAATCCAACGGCGACGATCGCCTGGTCTACACCCTCCACGGCGACGGCGAATTGCAAGAAGGCCAAATCTGGGAAGCGGTTTTGTATGCAGGCGCGAAGGGCGTGGATAACCTCATTGCCACCGTGGACGCCAACGGCCAACAAATTGACGGCACCACCGACGACGTCCTGGCGCTTGGAAACATCGGCGCAAAATTCGCCGCCTTTGGCTGGGACGTATTGGAAGTGGCCAACGGCAACAACCTGGCCGACGTTCGCGCCGGATTGGCCGAAGCGAAAAGCCGCACCGGAAAAGGAAAGCCGGTGGTTATCGTATTGAAAACATCGATGGGCCACGGGGTCGACTTTATGGCCGGCACCCACAAATGGCACGGGGTTGCACCCAATAACGACGAATTGGCCCGCGCTTTGGCCCAATTGCCCGAAACCCTGGGAGACTACTAAGCCCATGCGGAAGGGGCTCTTTGGCTTGGCCGTCTTATTGCTTGGAGCGCTCCCCCTAGGAGCCCAAGCGTTGTCGGCTGCGCCCGAGACCAAACCGCCCTTGACGCGGATTCTCTTTGTGTTTGACGCTTCGTATTCCATGTTCGGCCGGTGGGAAACCGGAACCAAAATGGAAACTGCCCAGCGCCTAATGGGAAGGTTTTTGGACAGCTTGGATGCCCTTCCTCAGCCCAATTTTCAATTGGCGCTTCGGGCCTACGGCCACCAAAAGCCGGTACCGCCTCAAGACTGCGAAGACACCCGGTTGGAAGTGCCCTTTGCCGACAACAACGCCCCCAAAATCAAGAAACGCATCCAAAGCCTGCGTCCCATGGGCACCACGCCCATCGCGCGGTCCCTTCTGCGTTCCGCCAACGATTTTCCCGCTTGTGCGGACTGCCGCAACATTGTTGTCCTGATAACGGACGGCATCGAAGCGTGCGACGAAGATCCCTGTGCCGTATCCGCCATGCTCCAGAAAAAGGGGATTGTGCTCAAGCCCTTTATCATCGGCATTGGGTTGGACGGCTCTCAAAAGAAGGCATTCGACTGCGTTGGGACCTACTTTGACGCCGCCGACGAAAAATCCTTCCGCCAGGCCCTGGGGGTGGTAATCACCCAAGTGCTGGACAACACCACCGCCCAAATCAACTTACTGGACAGCAAAGGGTTCCCCACCGAAACCGACGTCCCCATTGCCCTGCACGACCGATTGTCAGGCCGTTTGGTCAAATCGTTTGTGCATACCTTGAATTACAAAGGAAATCCGGACACCTTGCTTCTGGATCCGTTGATGACCTACCGGATGACCGTCTACACCGTCCCCCCCGTCACGGTGGACTCCGTATTTGTAGCGGCTGGGAAGCATACCCAAATTGGGGCCAAAACGCCCCAAGGCCATTTGGAGGTCCTCATGAATCGGCCCAGCTCCTTCAACGTTCCCAAGGCCGTTGTTCGACTCCCCAGCCAAACGCAAGCTTTGCATGTGCAGTCCTTCAATACCAAACAGAAATACCTGACTGGCATCTACCAGGTGGAACTGCTGACCCTCCCCCGGTACTACGAGACGGTTCGCATTGACCCCGGGAAGACCACCACGTTGAGCCTACCCGCTGCCGGCGACGTTACCGTACAACTGAAAACAGCCAGCGCCGGTGCCCTCTTCGTGGAACGCGCAGGCGGATCCTGGGAATGGGTGGTAGACCTGGACCCCATTCAGACCCGACAACAATTCGCCCTCCAGCCCGGCAGTTACCGCATGGTCGCCCGGGCCAAACAAGCCCAAGCCACGGTGTATTCGTCCACCGTGCCTTTCACCGTAAGCTCCGGGGCCTCCACCCTGGTCAAAATCCCGTAATTTCTCCTCCCCATGGACCACACTACCCTCACCAACCAAGGTAATCAAGACACACGCTCCGGTTTTGGCGCCGGACTCCTGGAACTCGGACGCACCAACCCCAACGTCGTTGCGCTGTGCGCTGACCTCACCGGATCGCTGAAAATGGACGCCTTTGCTGCTGAGTTTCCCGAGCGCTTTTACCAGGTAGGCATTGCAGAAGCCAACATGATGAGCATGGCAGCGGGCATGACCGTGGGCGGAAAAATCCCCTTCACCGGAACCTTTGCCAACTTCAGCACCGGCCGGGTGTACGACCAAATCCGCCAGAGCATTGCCTACTCCGGCAAAAACGTCAAAATTTGCGCCAGCCACGCGGGCCTTACCTTGGGCGAAGACGGTGCTACCCACCAAATTTTGGAAGACGTCGGCATGATGCGCATGCTCCCCGGCATGGTCGTGATCAACCCCTGCGACTTCAACCAGACCAAGGCCGCTACCCTGGCCATTGCCGACTACGACGGACCGGTTTACCTGCGGTTTGGACGCCCAAAAGTCCCCAACTTCATTCCCGCCGATTTGCCGTTTGAAATCGGAAAAGCCCTCACCCTGCGCAGCGGTTCCGACGTCACGCTGTTGGCTACCGGGCACTTGGTATGGCCCGCCCTGCAGGCGGCCGAAAAATTGGCTGCAGAAGGCGTCCACGCAGAAGTGATCAACGTCCACACCATCAAGCCGTTTGACGAAGAGACGGTTTTGGCTTCCGTCCGGCGCACCGGTTGCGTAGTTACCGCGGAAGAACACCAGCTCTTTGGTGGATTGGGCGAATTGACCGCCGGACTTCTGGCGCAAAACACCCCCACCCCTATGGAAATGGTGGCCGTGCGCGACTCGTTTGGCGAAAGCGCCACCCCCGAGGAATTGATGGCCAAATACGGATTGAACGAAGAAGCCCTCGTGCAAGCGGCGCACCGCGTCTTGTCCCGAAAAGGGTAAGCGTTTTTCCGTATCCGTCGGCTGGAAATCTTCTCCGTGCATTAAACCCTTGGGCGGAATCGGACTCTAACCGCCATGACGGACCTCGAAGAACGGACCCTGCAGTCTTTGTGCGCCGAGGCTCGCTACGAGACCGCCTACCGCACGCTGGTGGACCGTCTGTCTGCTCCGATGTACCGGTTGGCGCTGCGCATGGGAT
>JBILEM010000039.1:0-8857 GCA_044352085.1 Schleiferiaceae bacterium | reverse complement strand
GAAAACATCGTTTCGGTCAACGAGAAACCGAGGATTGCATCGGCTTGTTGGAAGTAGGTGGGGTCGGCATCAAAAAGGGTTTGGCCCATTCCGGGGAACTGGGAACCTTGGCCGGGAAAGAGATACGCTTGTTTCATGGGTGAAAATCGCGGGTTTTACAAAGGAAAAAGGAGGGATGATCCGGAAGATTGGCCAGCGAATAAGGGGCTATTCCCCGTAGTACTCGACGGCATTTTTATCGGTTTCACGCAGGCGGATGCAGTGCAAGGCAGCTCCCAAGTCGGCAATAAAGGGGGCCAGGATGGACCAAAAAGCGATGGCCAAATTTTCCGTGGACGGCAGCTGTCCCGCCAAAAAAGGAACATCCACATTGAGGTTTTTGTGGTCCACGTGGTCAATCACCTGTTCCATCATAATCTGCTTCAGGTCCACCAAATTCAACACAAATCCGGTATCCGGATTCACTTCGCCCTTCACCACGACCGTCAGTTGAAAATTGTGCCCGTGGTAGGCCCGGTTGGCACATTTGCCAAAAACCGCGTCGTTTTGCTCCTCGGACCACCGGGGATTGAACAACTGGTGGGCGGCGCTAAACGACTCGGTGCGTTCGATGTAAATCATGGACGTCCGGTTACTTGGTAGGGGCCGTGGCCACTTTTTTCACAACCATTTTTTTGGTTTTTTTACCCTTCTCCACTTGGTACTGCACCACAACGCGGTCTGGCGTAAACCCAGCGCCGCCGGGAACCTCGGTCAACAATCCAAACGTTTTGTATCCTTTGGGGTTCAAAACCGACTTGGCGCCGTTCTCGGTTGTCGTCTGAACTTGTGCATCCAAAGACTTTTTGGATTCGCTATCCATCCACCGAACACTCTTGACCACAAACCCTTGGTTCGGCGATTTGTTGATGACCACCAAGACGGATTTCTCAGGTTGACGCACCACGCCAACCCCGGAAGGTCCGCCACACGCCGCAAGAGCCACAAGGGCAATGCCCAAAAGTATGGTTTGAATGCCTTTTTGCATGGATTTTTAATTTGGGGCAAAGGTCGGGATTGTTGGCCAAATGCGTGCATTTTTTCGGCAAAAATGACGAAACCCGTTCGCGCAGCCCAAGCACGTAAACCGGTTGCTGCTTACCAGCTGCCGCTGGACCCGCCACCGCCGAATCCGCCACCGCCAAAAGCTCCCCCGCCTCCAAAGCCACCGCCGCCGCTGGAGCCGCCACCAAATCCTCCGCCCATGGGGAAGAAAAACGGACCTCCTCCTCGGCGCCCGTCGGACCCGTAAGTCGGGCCGTGGCCGTTACGGCTTCGGTACGCGGTAAAGGCGAAGAACAATACGAACAAGACAACCGCAAACCAAGGCAACTCTTTTTCGTTTCGCTTTTGGGCCCGGTATTGGCCTTGCGTGGCTGCAAAAACAGCTTCTGCCCCGGCTTCCAGACCGCCAGCAATATCGCCCGCTTTAAATGATGGAACCAGTTCGTTCTCAATGATTTGGGAACAAGTAATATCCGGAAGTTCGTCCTCCAACCCATAGCCCACTTGCAGAGCCATTTTCCGATTTTCCAGGTCCACCAGCAAAATGGCGCCGTTGTCTTCGTCGGCCGATCCAATTCCCCAGGACTGGGCCAGCTCAACCGCGTACAAATTGATATCGTCTTGGATGCCGTCGATCAGGACAATCACGAGACGTGCACCCGTTGAGTCCAGGCGGGTTTGCAACAACGCCCCCAAACGCGCTTCTTCTTCGGGTTGGAGCGGATTGTTTGCGGTACGGATCACGACCAAGCCGTCCCGCTCGCTCCAAGGAGCGGTGTTTTGTCCGTACGAGGTTGCAGGAAGCAGGCACAAAGCGCATGCGAGGAGGAGGGAAAGCCTCCCTAAGAAAGATAACCTCATGCGTTCCGGCTGATTTCGTTGGACAATTCGTCCCGGTCGGTCTGCTCGTCGTAAGGAAAATGGCGGTGAAGCTGTTCCCCGCACGATTCAATCCCAGCAACTAGGCCCTTGCCCAGTTGGCCTTCCCGGAAATGAGCCAACGCGGCGTCGCGTACCCGATCCCAAAATTCAAGACCTACTTTTTCGTGAATGCCCTGATCCCCAACCACCGCAAAGGAGTGCGAGTCGGGCGCCAAAAAGAATAGAATCCCATTGCGGGCTTCGGTTTGGTGCATCCGAAGTTTTTCAAACCAGCGTACCGCTTCGGAGTATGCCTTTTCGGGAGCGCATGTTTTCTCCAGATGCACGCGAATTTCCCCGCTTGTTTCGCGCTCAGCAGCAGCGATGGCCGCCACAACCTCTGCTTCCTCCGCGGGAGATAAATAAGCCATCGGCTTGTTTATTCGAAGTTGACGTCGGGCGCCTTTTCCGAACCGGCTTCCGCCTCAAAGTAGCCTTTGGATTCAAAGCCGGTCAAACCTGCAATGATGTTTCCAGGAAAGCGCTTGACGGCTACGTTGTAGCCCTTGACGGCTTCGTTGAAACGATCGCGCTCCACTTTGATGCGGTTTTCGGTTCCTTCCAGTTGTTTTTGGAGGTCCAAAAAGTTTTGGTTGGCTTTGAGGTCGGGGTATTTTTCGACCGTAACAAGTAGGCGGCCAAGGGCACTGCCTACACCGGCTTGTGCTTGTTGGAAAGCGGCAAGCTTTTCGGGCGACAAGTTGGCAGGGTCTACGGTCACAGAGGTAGCCTTGGCGCGTGCGTTCACAACGGCCTCCAAGGTCTCGCGTTCGAAGTTAGCGTACCCTTTTACGGTATTGACCAAATTGGGGATCAAGTCGGAGCGGCGCTGGTAGGCACTTTCTACATTGGCCCACTGGCCGGAGGCGCCTTCGTCCAAGGACACCAAATTGTTGTACCGTCCTACGCCCCAAAGTAGAACGAGAACCAGAAAACCGAGAACAGAGAGAAGGACGATCGTGCTACGTGACATAAGGTCGGATTACAGCGTTTGTTTAAAAGATTGAAGTTCTTCGCGCAACTTCATCAAACGCCGTACCACATCTTCCACCTGTGCCGTTTCGGCAGGATTTTGTTGTTTTTTTTGTTTGGCGCCTTTCAAGGTGAAGCCGCGCTCCTTGACCAGGTAATAAATCTGACGGAGCGTTTCAATGTTCTCTGGACTGTACATCCGAACCCCACGTGCATTCGTTTTGGGCTTGAGCTCGGGAAACTGTTTCTCCCAAAACCGCAGGGTTGAGGCGTTGACGTCAAACATGGCCGCTACATCCCGAATGGGGTAGTAACGTTTATCAAATACGGTGGGGATGTTTGGCATGGTTTTTTCTTATTCAGCGCGGTTTGGAGCAGACAACGCGAATGTTTCAAAATTACCTCATTTAATTAGTATATTAGCGTTCCTTTTTTCAACAAATTGAATTTTGTCTCATTTGCGTCAATTCCTTTTTTGCGTCGTTGGTTTGATGGCCCTGTCTGTAGCGCAGGCCCAGACCCAACGTTTTGCTGCCTTGGCATCCCGCGCATCGGATTTGGATAGCATCGCAACATCGGACAAAGCTTTTCGGCGGTTCGAATACCGGGAGCCGGAAGTTTTTCGAAAGCATTGGGACACGACCAAGGTGCATGTTGTTGATTTTGACTGGGCGCAAGAACAAGATACCTTGTGGCTATGTGCCACGGATATTCGCCATCGGCGTTACCGGACTCCGGTTCGCGGCGAGGTTGTGTCTGCCTACGGCTGGCGCCACCGCCGGATGCACAACGGCATCGATTTGAAGTTGACCACGGGCGATACGGTATACGCCGCTTTTGATGGGAAAATCAGGTATTCCGACTACAACTACGGCGGCTACGGCAACCTGGTTATTGTTCGCCATTTTTCGGGAATTGAGACCTATTACGGCCACTTGAGCTCTTTGTTTGTGGATCCCAATGAATACGTTAAGGCCGGTGAACCCATCGGGCTGGGAGGGAGCACGGGACGATCCACCGGTCCTCATTTGCACTTTGAAGTGCGGTACATGGGCTCGGCGTTCAACCCTGAATTCCTTATTGACTTCAAAACAGGGGCTCTTCGTGACCCCAATGTCTTGATTTACAAAGGAAAGTGGGCTTACCACAAGCCCAGACCCTCGGTGCTATCTACGGCCGACAACGAAGCTTTGCACGAAGCTCCCCCTGCGCCAAGTGCGGTTTACCGCGTCAAGCAAGGCGACACCTTGTATTCCATTGCCAAGCGCAACGGAACAACGGTGCAAGAGCTTTGCCGAGTAAACGAAATCAGCGAGCGTCGTCCCATTTATGCCGGACAGCGCCTGCGCCTTCGTTAAACGGGCTAATTCTGCCTCCACCCACACGGGGCCGAGAAGGGCCTAACCTCCTTACTTTACAAATGATTCAACCCGCGGTTGTTTCCATCTGACCTCAGTCGAAGGACTGGTTCGTGCGGTTGGCTTCTTCTACGAGGGCGGCGTATTCAGCCGGAGTAAGGTCGTTGAAAAAGAAGTTGATGGGATTGATTTTGCGGCCGTTTTTAATGACTTCGTAGTGGAGGTGGGGAGCTGTGGAGCGCCCCGTGCTGCCTACATAGCCAATGAGGTCGCCCCGTTTGACCCGTTGCCCGGGGCGCGCAACGGCGCGGGATAGGTGGGCATACAAGGTGTGGTAACCGTACCCGTGTGAAATAACGATTTGAATGCCGTAGCCGCTGCCGCCGAGGTCACCGGGATGGACGACGGTGCCGTTGCCGGATGCGTAAATGGGCGTGCCTGACTTGGCTGTAAAATCGATACCCGTATGCATTTTACGGACTTTGTAAATGGGATGAACCCGGTAGCCATAGCCCGATGCAAGGCGAACATTGCGCTTGGCGGGCACGGGGCGGATCGCGGGAATGGCTTCGAGCAATTGTTCTTTGTTCTTGGCCAATTCTACCACCTCGTCCAGGGATTTGGATTGGATGTAGAGCCGTTTCCCCATTTCTTCTGCTTTGCGGTCTACCCGTTCCAATAGGGCTCCGTTGCTCATCCCTCGGATTTGGGCATAGCGGCGGTCGGTGTTGCCGATGTTCCGGCGCAGTTCGTGGGGAAGGGGGTCGGTTTCAAAGACCAAGCGGTACACCTCGTTGTCCCGGGTTTCCATGTCGGATAGGGCCTCGTCCATGGCGTCGAGTCGTTCTTCCAAGGCCTCCATTTGCAAGCCGGTTTCGTCCAATTCGCGCTGCAGCTGTTTTTCCCGCGGGGAATCAAAAAACGTCGAGGCGAGAAAAAAAAGGAAGATTCCCACCAAGCTGGAAGTCAGTGCAAAAAGCGAAACATCGCGTAACCAGTGTTTCCACGTGCGTTCAATCTTTTTGAACGCCATGGAAAGGGGGTCGTAGTAGTACTTGGTTTTGCGCGCCACGGTCCTGGTTTATGCCCTATTTTTGAAGCTTCTAAGATAGCAAACATGACCGCGCGCCAAATCCGCCAAACTTTTCTCGATTTTTTTGCCTCCAAAGGGCATACGATTGTACCATCTGCCCCGCTGGTCATCAAGGACGACCCCACCTTGCTGTTCACCAATGCCGGCATGAATCCGTTCAAAGATGTGTTCTTGGGCGTCGCGCCGGTGCAGCATCCGCGGATTGCGGACACGCAAAAATGCTTGCGGGTGTCTGGCAAGCACAACGATTTGGAGGAAGTCGGGCACGACACCTACCACCATACGTTGTTCGAAATGCTCGGGAACTGGAGCTTTGGCGATTACTTCAAAGAGGACGCCATTGCCTGGGCGTGGGAGCTTTTGACGGAGGTATACAAAATCGACCCGGACAAGTTGTACGTGACGGTTTTTGGAGGCGATGCCGCCGACGGACTGGCTCCGGACGAGGAGGCCAAGGCGATTTGGAAAAAATACATAGCCGAGGACCGCATTTTGTACGGTTCCAAAAAGGACAATTTCTGGGAAATGGGGGATACGGGTCCGTGCGGTCCGTGTTCGGAAATCCACGTAGACATGCGGCCCGCCGCTGACCGCGCTGCTGTCCCGGGCGCAGAGTTGGTCAACAACGACCACCCCCGCGTGATTGAGATTTGGAACAACGTCTTCATGGAGTTTTTGCGCAAAGCCGACGGTTCCTTGGAGAAACTTCCCGCTCAACATGTGGACACCGGTATGGGCTTCGAGCGCCTTTGCCAAGTGATTCAGGGCAAAGAGTCCAACTACGACACCGACGTTTTTGAGCCCTTAATCGCCGCCCTGGAGGAAATGACGGGCCGCAAGCGGGGCCAAACCCATTTGGGCGATGTGGCCTTCCGCGTAATTGCCGACCACATCCGTGCCGTTGCCTTTACCGTGGCAGATGGCCAGCTGCCTTCCAACGGGGGTGCGGGCTATGTAATTCGACGCATTTTGCGCCGTGCGGTGCGCTACGGGTACAGCTACTTGGGCTGCACCGAGCCTTTTATGTACAAATTGGTCGATGTTTTGGCCCGGGAGATGGGCGATTTCTTCCCCGAAATCCGCCACCAACAGCGCCTGGTTACCCAAGTCATCCAAGAAGAGGAGGCGGCGTTTTTGCGCACTTTGGAACAGGGACTTCGCCTTTTGGACGAGGCCATGGCCACCTTGGCCCCTGGCGGGACCGTGGACGGCGCCAAGGCCTTCAGCCTCTACGATACGTTTGGATTTCCGCTCGATTTGACGTCGTTGATTTTGCGGGAGAAAGGATTTGGTTTGGACGAAGCCGGTTTTCAAGCCGAAATGGCCCGCCAAAAAGAGCGGTCGCGTGCCGCCACCACCCAAGAAACCGGAGATTGGATGGAGGTTCACGCCGGAGAGAACTCCCGTTTTGTAGGCTACGACCAGCTGCGTTCCGACGCCCGCGTGGTTCGGTACCGCAAGGTGCAGTCCGCTAAGGCCAAGCTGGTTCAAGTGGTTTTGGATCAAACTCCTTTCTACGCCGAAAGCGGCGGTCAAGAAGGGGATACGGGTGTTTTGGTGGTAGGGTCCCAAACGCTTCGCGTGGTCGACACCAAAAAAGAAACCGGTCAAATTGTGCATTATGTGGACACCGAAGCCACGGATTGGACGGCGGACGTCCGTGCCGAGGTGGACGGTGCCGCACGAAGTCGAACAGCTGCGCACCACAGCGCCACCCACTTGCTGCATGCGGCATTGCGCCAGGTACTGGGCACCCACGTAGAACAAAAAGGTTCCTTGGTTTCCAAAGACGGCCTGCGCTTCGATTTTTCCCATTTTCAGAAGGTGTCTGCCGAAGAATTGGCCCACGTGGAAGGGCTGGTAAACGCCGAAATTCGCGCCAACCACCGCTTGCTGGAGGACCGAGCCAGCACCTTGGATGCCGCCAAAAAACGCGGCGCCATGGCCTTGTTTGGCGAGAAATACGGCGACACGGTTCGGGTAATCCAGTTTGGAGACAGCATCGAATTGTGCGGCGGCACGCATGCGCCGGCGACCGGTTCTTTGGGACTTATCAAAATCAGCAGCGAGGGAGCCGTAGCGGCTGGAGTGCGCCGTTTAGAGGCCGTCTGCGGCGAAGTGGCCCTGGAATATGTGAACGAGCGATTGGCCCAATGGAAGTCCGTCCAAGAAGCCCTGAACAACGCCCAGAACCCCTTGGACGCTGTCCAGGCCCTGAAAGCCGAATTGGCCAGCCAAGCCAAGGTTTTGGAAGGACTGCAGCGTGAGAAGGCCGCTGGGCTCCAAGACCAAATGATCCAAAAAGCCGAGCGCATTGGTGCCGTCCAGTGCATGTCCTACACCGGTGCGCTGGACAACGGCGTGGCCAAGGATTTGTGCTTTGCGCTAAAAGCCCAACCGTTAACAGCCGTTTTCCTGGCGCTTTTGTCCGACGGCAAGGTGAACCTGCACGTAGCTCTTTCGGACGACCTGGTGGCCCGTGGCGCATCGGCACAAGCGTGGATCAAACCCATTGCATCCCACGTGCAAGGCGGCGGAGGCGGTCAGCCGTTCTACGCGTCTGCCGGCGGGAAGAATCCGGCAGGAGTTTCCGCTGCCTTTGACGCATTCAAAACCCAACTTGCTCAGCTATGAAAAAGGCGATCGTGTTAACCCTTCTGGGGCTCCTCTTTGTCCAAGGTGCGTTGCAGGCCCAAAAAACAACGACCCCCATCTTTTATACAGACAGCGAATTGAAGTCAAAAGTGGGCTTTATTGAAGTCCGGGGAGCGGGATTGGCCGGTCTGCGTCGGCTATCTACCAGCCCCGACGGAACCATTCCCAGCCCGGAGAACAACCTTTTTGGGCCCGGGTTGAATTTTGGGGGCGGTGTTTTTGGCGCAATCGCCTTGAAAGGCGCCCTGCACTTTGGCGCAGGCATCGAAACCAACCGATGGGGTTACTTAGCCAAATTTAACCCCGTCTTGACGGTAGAGCCCTTGATGTACCGTGGCGACTACACCTCGGTTCCATTCCGTGCGGGTTTCATTTCCGAGGTAAGCGAGAATTGGAATTTGGAGGTATGGCCTTCGACGGCCGTCCATTTCCTGCGCCGTTTTCAGGCAGGCGAGAACGATTGGACCGACCAAGCAACCCAGCGGTTTTGGTCTGGAGGCATACAGGTACAAGGCAGTCGGGCCGTTGGCACCTCGGGTCGGTTTGTCTTGGGAGCCGTGTTGGACTTGGGCTTTGCCCCGCTCTACGACAGTCCCTCCCGCGACGAAGAGCTTCCTTTCCGTACGGGACTTACCGCGGGTTACCGCCTGTCCTTTTAATACCGGTTTTACAGTGCAGGAAGCAGGGCTTCCAGCGCCATGCCGCGTGAGCCCTTGATCAAGACCGTACGGCCCGCAAAGGAGGCTTCCTGAAGCGCTTGATGGGCTTCGTCGGTAGTTGGAAATGTTTGCACGTTGCCGTTTGTTTTGCACCC
>JBILEM010000038.1:0-8965 GCA_044352085.1 Schleiferiaceae bacterium | reverse complement strand
CGCTGCCTTGTTGGACAACCAGGTAGTCGAACGCATTTTGGTGGAACCCAGCGACGTTCGGATTTTTCCAGATTCCGACTACGTGCAAGTCGGTTGCGTACTCACGCCAGATTTGTCCGAAGCCCATTATTTGCTGGGGGTCAAAGAGGTCAAGGTCGATTATTTGCGGCCTGGTCAGGCCCATTTTTTCTTTTCGCACACCTTTAAATTCCAGCCGTACAACCGGGGATTGCTCCGAGCGTGTTTGGACAAAAACGTCACCCTAATCGATTGGGAACGGCTGACCGAGCCCCGCGGCACGCGGGTGATTGGGTTTGGCCGGTTTGCGGGATTGGTAGGCGCGTACGAATCCTTGCGCGGTTGGGGATTGATGCACGACGCATGGACCTTGCCCGACCCGCGGTCGGTCGCCAGTTTGGAAGACTTGCTGATGCACCTGCCCTTGCTCCCCTTTCCCAAAAACTTCAAATGGGCCATCACGGGCCGGGGTCGGGTAGGAAACGGCGCGGTGGAAGTCCTGCAGGCAGCGGGATTTCGGGAATTGACGCCGTCGGAATTTCTTGTTTACAGCGACGACGCTCCGGTTTTTTCTGTTTTTGAATCCAAAGATTATGTCGCTCGAGCGTCGGACGGCGGATTTGACCGGGGCGAATTCCACAGCCACCCGGAACGGTACCGGAGCACCTTTGGCCCGGTATTGCAGGCCGCTGACGTGTACGTTCCTTGCCACTACTACGCCGAAGGCGGCCCGTCGTTTTTTAAAGCCGAAGAAGCTGTTGGCGGAAGAATGCGTTTTGTAGGGGACGTTTCGTGCGACATAGCTGGACCCGTGCCCTGCACCTTGCGTCCTTCTACCCTCGACGCCCCCTTCTACGGCTGGGATCCGGTTGGTGGGGATGAAGTTGCCTTGGGAACCCCCGGCAGCATTGGGGTTTTGGCGGTAGACAACCTGCCCACTGCCCTTCCCCGCGATGCGTCCCAAAGTTTTGGCGAACAGTTTTTGGAGCATGTTTTGCCCGCCCTCCTCAACGGAGATGCCGACGGCCGGTTGGAACGCGCCACAGAATGCCGCGACGGCCAGCTCACGCCTGGGTACGCCTACCTCCAGGGGTATACAACGGCCTTGGATTTCCCTAAGCGAAGTACCGAGGACTGGGAATCCGCCGTCCGTTCCGAAATGGAGCGTGTTCGGGGCGAGGTTCAAGCGCTCGCTGCAAGCGCCGATACCCCCACGTTTGATAACACCATGGCGGCCCTGGAACGCTGCAGCTATGCGCTGGACGCCCTGACGGAAGAGCTTTTCAACGCCAACAGTGCCTGCACCACCCCGGAAATTCAAGGCCTTGCCAAAACGCTTACCCCCGCACTCAGCGCCCTAAGCAACGACATCGGCTTGAATCCGGAGTTGTTTGCTCGGATTCGCGCGGTAAAGGAAAACCCAGACCGGTCGCTCTCCGGCGAGGAACAACGGCTGTTGAATTTGACCTACCGCCGGTTTGTGCGAAACGGCGCCCTCTTGTCCGACGAAGACCAAATCCGGCTTCGCGCCGTGGACGAAGCGCTGGGCCTGGCGTCGTTGGGGTTTGGAGAAAAGGTCTTGGCCGACCTGGAAGGACAGTCTTTTTCGTTCTTTAAACCCGAAGAAGTGGCGGGAATTCCCGCCGATGCCCTGGCCGCGGCCGAACAAGCTGCGCGGGATGCCGGCCAAGCCACCGGATGGCTGTTCACCTTGCATGCCCCGTCGTACCTGGCCTACCTGACGTATTCGGAATACCGACCCGGTCGCGAATTGCTGTGGCGGGCCTTTGCCCAGCGGGGGTTCCGGGGAGATGCCAACGACACGCGGCAAACCGTGACGGAATTGGTCCGCTTGCGGAGCCAACGCGCCCAGCTCCTGGGCTATCCTACCCACGCCGATTTTGTGCTGGAAGAACGCATGGCCCAATCGCCGGAAACCGTTGCGGCATTTTTGAAGGACCTGGCAGAGAAAGCCAAGCCCGTCGTCGAGAAAGAGGCACAAGCGCTGCGGGCATTTGCCGCGGAGCAGTGCGGAATTTCCGACCTGCAGCGCTGGGACGTCGCCTTTGTTTCTGAAAAGCGCAAAAAAGCGCTGTTTTCCGTGGACGACGAAGCCCTCAAGCCCTACTTTCCGCTGCACCAAGTGCTGCGCGGGGCTTTTGCCGTTGCTGAAAAGCTCTACGGACTCCGGTTTGTGCACGGGGCCGGACAACCCACGTACCACCCGGACGCCGAAATCTTTGAGGTTTGGCGGGCCGACGGCCGGTTTTGCGCCCATTTGCTCACCGACTTTCACCCGCGTGCAGGGAAACGGCAGGGCGCCTGGATGACCTCCTACCGGTCCCAGTCTACCGATGCCGCAGGGCACGAAACCCGGCCCGTGATCAGCATCGTTTGCAACTTCACGCCTCCAGCAGGAAATGGTGAACCGGCCTTGTTGACCTTCAACGAAGTGCTGACCTTGTTCCACGAATTTGGGCATGCGCTGCACGGCATTTTAGCAGAAGGCACCTTTGCGTCCTTAACCGGAACCAACGTTCGGTGGGATTTTGTGGAATTGCCCAGCCAAATCATGGAAAATTGGTGCAGCGAGCCGGAAGCGTTGGCTCTGTTTGCCCACCACTACCGAACCGGCGAAGTTTTGCCGTCGGACAAAGTGGAACTGCTGCGGGCGGCGTCGAACTTCCAGGAAGGAATGGCCACGTGGAGGCAAATCAGCTTTGGTCTGTTGGATCTGGCGTGGCACCACCGGGATTGGTCGTCTGCCCACGAAGTTGATGTAGAAGCGCTGGAGCAAGAAGCCATGGAAGCAGTGGAATGGATGCCTCGGGTACCTGGAACCGCCGTTAGTCCGGCTTTTTCGCATTTGTTCAGCGGGGGATATTCCGCCGGATACTACAGCTACAAATGGGCCGAGGTGCTGGATGCCGATGCCTTTTCCCGGTTTGAGGAAGAAGGCCTGTTTAACCCCGCTGTTGGGGCCGAATTTGCCGCCTTGTTGGCTGCCGGGGGCACCGTCGAGCCGGGAATTTTGTTTGAACGCTTTCGCGGCCGCGCTCCCAAGCCCGACGCTCTCCTTAAACGCGCTGGACTCCTATGAAATCGGTACGAGCAAAAAAACACCTGGGCCAGCACTTTTTGAAAGAACCCGAGGTAGCGCAGCGGCTGGCAGATGCGGTTCAGGTTCCTTTGCAGGAGGGGGCCGCTTGCCCGCGGGTACTGGAAATCGGCCCCGGCATGGGCGTATTGACCCAGTTTTTGTTGCAAAAACCCTATGAAACCTGGGCCATCGAGCTGGACGCAGAAAGCATTCCGTACCTGGTGGCGCATTATCCGCAACTTGCTCCGCGTTTGGTACAAGGGGATTTTCTGCGGTGGTCGCCTCCGGCGAGTTGGGGAGACGATGCCTTTGCCTTGGTAGGCAATTTCCCCTACAACATCTCCACCCAAATCGTCTTCCGGCTTTTGGAAATGCGCAATCGGATTCCCGAATTGGTAGGGATGTTCCAAAAAGAAGTGGCCGAACGGCTGGCCGCGCCCCACGGCAGCAAGGTGTACGGCATCACCAGCGTTTTGACGCAGGCCTATTTCGATGTAACCTACTTGTTCACCGTGAGCGAGGGATGTTTCAATCCCCCTCCCAAGGTGAAAAGTGCGGTGATCCGGGTGGTGCGGCACGACCATCCCCCCACCTTTCCGTACGGCGAGCTTGCGGCCGTCGTCAAAACCGCGTTCAACCAAAGGAGAAAAACCCTGCGCAACGCGCTGAAATCCTTACCTTTGTATTCCGAAGAAGCCATCGCCCCCTGGAGCGATCGCCGGGCCGAGCAACTCAGTGTTGCCGAATTTTTGGAACTCACAGAACGACTGCACCGTGGCTGCTGAACTCACCCAAGCCTTACTGGATTCCTACTTGGCCCGTCTGCAGGCCGGGGAAAGCGCCGCTGTGGCCATTGAGCTTAGCGAGATGCACCCTGCCGACGCTGCAGAAGTTCTCAACGAATTGGGGCATTCCGGCATGCTGGCGGTGCTGGCCGAGTTTCCGTCGGACAAGCTGTCCGAAGTCCTCATGGAAATGGACGAGGACCTCCGGGCAGACGTGCTGGAGAATTTCTCCGGCAAGGAAATCGCCGAGGTCCTGCTGGACAACCTGGACTCCGACGACGCCGCCGACTTGCTGGGCGAACTCCCCGAAGCCAAGAAGCGCGAAGTCCTCAGCAATTTGGAGGACGTCGAACTGGCCAAGGATCTGGCCGACCTGCTGACCCACGCGGAAGGGACCGCGGGCGCCCTTATGGCCACGGAACTTATTAAGGTACAATCCGACTGGACGGTCATGCACTGCGTGCGCGAAATGCGGCGCCAGGCCGAGGAAGTGGAGCACGTCCATGCCGTGTATGTGGTGAACGAAAACGACGTACTGCAAGGGTTGCTCTCGCTGAAAAAGCTGCTCACCCTTAGCACCCGCACCCCCATTGCGGAAGTTTTTGACCGCAAAATCCGGTCGGTAACGAGCACTACCGACGCCGCTGAAGTGGCCCGGATCATGAAAAAGTACGACTTGGTCGTATTGCCGGTGGTCGACGACTTGGGCCGGCTCTTGGGGCGCATCACCATCGACGACATTGTAGACGTTATCCAGGAAGAAGCGGACAGCAATTACCAGTTGCTTTCGGGTCTGTCCGAAGAGGTGGATTCCGACGACAACTTGCTGGAATCGACCCGCGCCCGGATTCCGTGGTTGCTGGTGGGCTTGGTGGGCGGGCTGTTGAGTTCCACAGTAATTTCTTCCAACGAACACCAGTTGGCCTTTCTGCCCCAAATGGCCTTTTTCATTCCGTTGATTGCGGCCATGGGCGGCAACGTGGGCGTCCAGTCCAGTGCCATTGTGGTGCAAGCTCTGGCCAACCAAACGCTGGACGATGGCTTTTGGCGTCGCATCCTCAAAGAGCTCCGCGTGGGTATTTTTAACGGGCTCATTTTTGGCGTTTTGATTTTAATCTACGGCTGGGCCGCCCAACTGGGCCTCCGCTTCAGCCTCACGGTGGCGCTCTCTTTGTTGGCGGTGGTCGTCTTTGCTTCGCTTTTTGGGACCGCGGTTCCTTGGCTCCTGCACCAACGCGGAATTGACCCCGCCTTGGCCACCGGCCCCTTTATCACCACCACCAACGACGTTTTGGGCCTCACCATTTACTTTGCAATTGCGCGTGGAATCTTTGGATTCTAATGCTACCGTTTTGAAGAACGTGGTTTGCCTGGACTCGACAGACCCTTTGTTGGAGTCTGGCTTGACCGAGCGCGGGTATTGCGTTGAACGCCACTATGCCACAGCGCTTCAAGAATTGCCGTTGCACGATGCCGTTGGCGTGGTGGTACGCTCACGCATTCCCATCAACGCGGATCTTATGGCGCGTGCACCGCACTTGAGGTGGATCATGCGCTTGGGCGCAGGATTGGAAAACATTGACATGCAGGCGGCTGAAGCACGTGGAATAAGATGCATTGCTGCACCGGAAGGCAATGCCACCGCAGTGGGCGAACACACCGTGGGCTTGCTGCTGGGCCTGCGGCACCGTATTGCGTGGTCGCACCGGGAGATCGAACAAGGATTGTGGTTGCGTTCTGAAAACAAGGGCGACGAACTGGAAAACCAAACCGTTGCCGTGGTGGGCTATGGCCCCATGGGCGCCGCTTTTGCCCAACGCTTGTGCGGATTTGGCTGCCGCGTTTTGGCCTACGACAAATATAAAACCGGCTACGCACCACCCGGGGTTGAAGAGGTGGATTGGGCTACCGTGGAACGAGCAGCGACGGTGGTGTCCCTCCACCTTCCCCTTACGTCTGAAACCCGTGGCTTGGTGACCTCCGAATGGATTTCACGGTTCGCGCATCCGTTTACACTCTTGAATACCTCGCGGGGAGCCATCGCCCCCACCTCGGTGCTGCTCCGCGGTTTGGAATTGGGCCAACTGTTGGGCGTGGGATTGGACGTCCTGGACTACGAAAAAGCCAGCTTAACCGGGCTGGAAACAGACGCTTGGCCAGAGGACCTGAAGGCATTACTGGCGAATCCTAGGGCCCTGTTGACCCCACACATAGCAGGTTGGAGCCACCAGAGTTTTCCCAAAATGGCCCAAGTGCTGTTGGCGAAACACGATCTATCATTCTCTTGATTTAAGGCGCTTAGCTGTTCGCGTTGAGCACGTCCGATGCGTCAATGTTAAATTTTACTTTCTTTGTTGCTTTGTGTTAATTTAATGTTAACTTTGACTGTCATCAGTTAATAAATAATTAACACTTCCGCCATGAAAAACTTCCTCCTCTCCCTCTTCGTATTGGTCTCTGTCAGCGCTTGGAGTCAAAGTGAACCTGCGAAGTCCATGGTGCCGTACGTGGTTATGCACACCTCCGGATCTACCCATATTTCAGCCTTCAAGTTGGACGGCCAGTTCCACGGAAAGTACTTGGAATTCGATGAAAACGGCCAAGTATTGAGCGTTGGGCAATACGACCGCGGAGTTAAAGTGGGCACCTGGTCCGTGCGCAGTGCCAACGGCAAATCTATTTACGCCTTTAACTACCAAAACGATCGGATTCAATCTGTCCGTGAATTTGCCTGCGCAGACGCTCAGTAAATCCCTAAAATTTCCTCAGAAAGCCGCCCATTGGCGGCTTTTTTTCTGCCTTGAATCCGTACATTCGCACCATGACCCGTCCTGTTTTTGCCCTGTCTATTGCGTTCTTCTGCGCACTCGCAGCACCTTTAGCCGCTCAGCGATCGTTGCGCACCTATGATCTTTCTGCTTTTGCCGGAACGTCCAATGCCATTGGCAATTTCGCCAACAATCCCAGCATCAATGTGCTTTTGGCCGAAGCGCGGCCTCAGTTCGGCGTGGGATTCACACATTTTACCGGACCGCGTTGGGGACTCGGTTTTGAGGCACGGTACGGCACCTTGTTTGCGGACAACCGCAACCATACGGCAACCGGATTCACGGGTGTGGAAATGAACAGCACCTACGCGCAGTTGCAAGGCCAGATCACCTTGCACCTCCGAAAATTTGGAAAGTACTACAAGCGCCATTTTCACACGCCCTACCTCCGTCCTGGAGCGGGAGTGGTTTTCAGCCAGTCCGAATACATGTACGACGTGCCCTATCCGTCCAATGCCACCCTGGCCAACGGAACGAACCCCAGCCTAACCTACGGTTTGGACCTGGGCTGGAAGTTTCGGTTGAGTGAATACCAAACACTGGGCATTGAATGGGGAACCCATTTTGTTCCCGGCGATAAAATCGAAGGGTTTTCGGTTGCCAACGACGAAACTCCGGACCGAATCAATGGCATTCGGCTGCGATACACCTACCACATTTACACCTGGGAGTGACTTCGGATTCGGAGGGAGTAGCCCCTCGAGTGCCGACCGTCTTGGTCTTGGGTCATGTGACGGCTTTATTTCGCCGTCCGAAGCAGCGCTTGAAACGTACTGCGGGTGGATTGCTCCAGTAGCATTTCTCCCTGTGCCCGCACCCAATCTTGGGCATCCCCATCCGGGTGCCGAACGGTGAACAGGGTCAGTCCATCGTTGTACGATACCTGGTAGACTGCTCTGAGGGCATCCAACAAGAGGGGGAAAACCATCGGGTCAAAGGTGAGTGAAAACGCGCTTTGGGTGGCACCGTGTTGTACGGCATTGACCTCGGCCCCGTGTTCGTAAAACAACCGGTACAAAGAAGCCAGGTCTTTCTCCGCCAAAAACCGCAGGTCCCGGGACGCTACGGAAACCAGGACCTGATTGGCTTTCCGTATGAAACAAGGCACCCGAGGAATCAATTTTTCTGCATCCCGAACCACGGTACCGGGAGCCTGGGAATCCAAAAACGACCGCACCCGCAATGCAATGCCTTTGGCCTGAAGGGGTTGTATCGTTTTGGGGTGAATAACGGACGCACCGTAATACGCCAATTCAATCGCCTCGCGGTACGGAATGACCTCCAATTGGGTGGGATGCGGGAAAAAGCGCGGGTCGCCCGAAAGGACCCCGGGGACGTCTTTCCAGATGGTCACTTCGGTGGCCTCCAGGCAAAAAGCCAGGACGGCGGCGGTGTAGTCCGACCCTTCCCGCCCCAAGGTGGTGGGTGTGCCGTCGGCGGTGGCACCCACAAATCCCTGGGTAACGACTACGTCGTTGGTGGGCCAGTGGTGTAGCTTTTGGGCTGTGGCATCAAAATCCACCGAGGCGCGTCGGTGGTCGTTGGAAGTGACGATGCAGGCCTGGGCATCTTGCCATTGGGCAGGAACCCCGGCAGCCTGCAGCGCCTCCGTTAAAATGCGGGCGCTGGCCCATTCGCCCCCACCCACAACGGCGTCGTACCGGGCGGCGTAGGATGAGGCGGGTGTTTGGAGCAGCGCGTTCCAATGGCTATTGAGCTCTTGCAAAAGGCCGCTCCCGTCCAATTCCAGGTCGTGAACCACGGCACCGTGGAATTGCGCGATTTCAGCCAGGGTCTGAACGGCTTGTTCGGTTTGGCCCGATTCCAAGGCCTGAACCACGGTTTCTAGGGCGTTGGTTGTTTTGGCCATGGCACTGACCACCACCGCCAAAGGAGCTTGGCCATGGGCGCGAACCAAGTGCACGGCATTGCGCACGGCAGCGGCGTCCTTGACCGATGCGCCACCAAATTTGAATACGCGCCAGGAACTTCCGGGCAAGGGAATGGCTTTTGAGTCGGTCTGCGGCTCAAGGATTGGAGAAGGGGCCGCCGAAGGGCGGGAAAAGGATGTGCTATCCATGGGCAAAGTGTTCCATGGCCTGCCGATCCATCCGGCACGGCCACCAGTGCGACGCTATTTCAGCTCCCAAAGCCTGGTAGAATTTAACCGCAGGTTGGTTCCAATCCAGCACCTCCCAGTGGAGGCGGTGGGCGCCTTGGGCCAGGGCAAATTC
>JBILEM010000037.1:0-9024 GCA_044352085.1 Schleiferiaceae bacterium | reverse complement strand
TCGATTCCCGCTTGGACTTCGTCGGGGTCCGTGAAGGAACCGCTGTGTACGTCGGAAATTTGGGCAATTCGGTAGCCTTCAAAGGCTTCCGGGAGGCCGGGGAGGAAGACGCGTTGGACCACGGTGCGGTAGGCCCAGCGCCCGCGGAGCACCCCGTGCAAAATGCCCGCAAAAGGAACGGCGGCCAATCCCCAGGCCACGGTGTGGAGGAATTTGCGGCGTTCGGCCACCTGGCCGGTGACCAAGGAGGCCGGGAACCGGAAGAGGTCTTCCAAAAGGCCAAAGAAGAGGGGAATGAACTTGGGGACGTAGAACAAGACGCTGATGATCATGAATACGTGTACGCTGCGTTTCATTCCGTTGGTGTCGTTGTTGGGGACAAACGAAATAACGCCCCACAGGAGGTAGGCATAAATGAGTCCGTGGAAAATCCACCACGCCCGGCGGGACCATCGCCCCCATTCGAGGGCTTTGAAACTGGGATACACGTACAAGTCGATCAGTACGTACAAAACCAAAGGAAAAATCAGAAAGAGGGGAGAACGCATGGGGGAGTAACGTGTAAAGGGAGGAATGGTTTTTGCTGCGGCGTACCTTGCGGTGCAAATGTCGTACCCTTGTTCAAAGTAGACGTTACGTTGGAAGCGATTCGAGATTCCTTTTCCCAAAAAAAGTTTTGGAAAGGGGCCATCCTGTTGGGAGCGGTCGCTATTTCAGTGCTCACCTTGTGGTACACGGAACGGTTTGCGACACGGCTGCGGGAGGAAGAAGAGTCCCGCGTGGCCTTGTGGGCGGATGCTACGGCCGCCGTGGTGGACCCCAATTTTTCCGGCGATTTGCAGTTTGTAAACCGCGTTTTGGAGGGAAATACCAGCATTCCCGTCATGCTGGTGGACGAAGAGGGCCGCATCATGGCATACCGGAACCTGTCGGACCGGCAATCGCGAACGGTAGAGGATCTGCAAGCCACCTTGGCCCGGATGAAGGCGTATGCACCGCCCATTTCGGCAGAATTTGCCCCCGGGCAGTTTCAATACGTGTACCGGTCCGAAAGCCTGGTGTTGCACCGACTCCGCATCTACCCCCGGGTGTTGTTGGGCATCATGTTTCTCTTTGTTTTGTTGGCATATTGGGCGTTTTCCCGAGCCCGACGGGCTGAACAAGACCGGGTATGGACCGGAATGGCCCGGGAGACCGCGCACCAGCTGGGCACCCCCCTGTCGGCGTTGTTGGGATGGTTGACCTTGCTCAAAGAAGAGGAGGTGGCACCCGCCACCGTGGCCGAGATGGAACGCGACGTGGAACGTCTGCAGGTTATTGCCGACCGTTTTAGCAAAATGGGCACCACGGGACCGCTGGAGCCGGTGTGTCTGCAAAAGTGGCTGACGGAGGTGCTGGGGTATTGGTCCAAACGCCTTCCGATTTCCGTAGAAATTCATTGGATCCCCGACGGAAAAACCCACTGGGTGCGCGCCAGTCCGGTCCTCCTTGGATGGATTGTGGAAAATTTGATCCGAAATGCGGTAGACGCCATGGACGGCAAGGGCTTGCTGACTTTTACGATCCACTCCCAAGGAAAAGAGGTGCACTTGGACGTAACCGACACCGGCAAGGGCATGGCTCCGTCGGTGATGCAAAATGTGTTCAACCCCGGCTTTACGACAAAGTCGCGCGGTTGGGGCCTGGGCCTGTCGCTCTCCAAGCGGATTGCTCAGGAACAGCACGGTGGCAAATTGGTGGTTTTGCGCTCGGTTCCCGGCATTGGAACTACGTTTCGGTTGTCCTTGCGGGAAATAACGGCCCCTAGTTCGGTCTCGGCGTAATGGGAGAGGCGACGCTTCAAGGGCCACACGCTTTCGGGAGTGCGGCTAAAACGTCCCCGCCCCGTTGGTCCTTGTACCTGCACATTCCTTTTTGCCGGCAGGCGTGCACGTACTGCGATTTTCACTTTTCTACCCAACTGGACCAGCGCGATGGGGTGGTGGCTGCTTTGGTGGCAGAGATCCGGGCGACGGCCGCCGCGGCAAATGCCCAAGACCGGCTTTTGGCCACGGTGTATGCGGGAGGTGGAACCCCGTCGGTTTTGACTGTTCCCCAGTGGGAGCAAATCATGGACGCGCTCCGCGCGGGATTTAGCTGGGACGCCGGTGCCGAGGTGACGCTGGAAGTCAATCCGGAGGACGTCTCGGAGGCCAATCTAAAAGCCTGGCGACGGCTCGGTTTCAACCGGTTTTCCATGGGGGTGCAAACGTTTGACGACCGCGATTTGCGGGCGTTGAATCGTCCGCACACCGGCGTCCAGGCCGTGGCAGCGCTGCGGATGGCGCAGGACGCAGGCTTCACCAACCAAAGCATCGACTTGATTTACGGCCTCCCTTTTGGAAATTGGGAAAAAACGTGGGAGACGGCGTTGGAATTGAACATTCCGCACCTCAGTGCCTATGCCTTGACGGTGGAGCCCAAAACGGCTTTGCATGCGGCCGTGCGGAAGGGGTCGGTTCGCTTGCCCGAAGACGGAGCCGTAGCGGACCAGGCGCGGTTGCTGCGGGCAGCGGCCCGCGCAGCAGGTTGGAACCCCTACGAAGTGTCCAATCTGGCCCAACCCGGCTGGGAGGCCGTCCACAACCAGCGGTACTGGTCGGGGACCCCGTATTACGGCCTGGGCCCGGGAGCCCATGGGTTTGACGGCCGTTGGACGCGGACCGCAAATGTTTCGAACAACGCGGCCTACACCCGGCATTGGGCTGGGAAGCGGTTGGAGTCGGACCCTCCGGTACAGGAGTCCGAGCGTCTCACCTCCGCGCAACGCTGGAACGAATGGGCCCTGACTTCCTTGCGCACCGCAAAGGGGTTGAGATGGGAGGATATGCCGCCGGAATTGCGCACCGGTGCCGTGGATTGGCAAAGTCAATCCCTTGAGGCGCTGAGGCTGGCCGAATCCCGCGGCTGGGTGACGCCCTTGCCCAACGATGCGGGCTGGTCACCCACGGAAGAGGGGTGGTTGTGGTCGGACGCCTTGGCGGAATCGCTTTTTATCGTGTAAATTCGGTGGATATGGATCGTTTGGCGCAAAAAATGGTCTTCCAATGGGGAGGTCGGTCGGTGGAAATTTCGCCCGACGGCGGCGTGGACTGCAGCTTGCGTTTCACGGATGCACCGTGGGGCGGTCGGGCGTGGTACGTGCCTCCGATGGCGCGGAATCCCGTCCGGTGGGACGAATGGGTAGGGTCGGTCGAAGCAGGCGGAAGCGTCAATTTCATGGACTTGGCACTCAATCCCCACGGCCAGGGTACCCACACCGAATGCATGGGCCACATCACCAAGGAACGGGTGGATCTTCCGGTAGCCGAGCAACCTGCGTGGTCGCTTTTGGTGCTGGCCACGGTGGAGCCGGTGGCATTGCCCAACGGGGACCGGGTGGTGGACCGAGCGTCGCTGCAAGTCGCTTTGGAGAAAGCCGGCGGGGAAGGATGGCACGTCGAAGGGGCGGCCGTGGCCGTTCGCACGGGTGCCCAAGACCGGGACCGGATTCAGCGCCAACATTCCCATGCCAATTCGCCGTATTGGACGCCGGAGGCCATGCAGTGGTTGGTTGCCCAGGGGGTGTCTTCCTTGTTGGTGGAAGAGCCCAGTGTGGACCGTGAGGAAGACGGGGGTGCCTTGGAAACCCACCGCATCTACTGGGGCATGCCTGCCGGCGAGACGGACGCGACTCAGGCCACCCGTTCCCATGCGGTGCTGACGGAATTGGCGTTTTTCCCCGATCGCTGCCCTGACGGGTGGTACCTCTTGAATTTGCAGCTGGCCCCGATGGCCAACGATGCGGTGCCATCGAGGCCCCTCTTGTTTCCGCTGGTGAAATGATTCAATTGCGGCCGAAGAAAGAGAGGCATAGCACCACCGGTTGGACCACCCCAACCAAACATTGTACCTTTGAGGTCTATGTGGGATCGAATTGCTGAGTTTTTGTTCCGCAACCGCAGGTTGGTTGTAGGATTTTGGGTGGTTTATGTGCTGGTCATGGCGTTATTCACCACCCAGTCCAAGGTGTCGTTCAAATTCCTCCGGATGCTGCCGGAAGACGACACGGTCAACGTGGCCTACGAACAGTTTAAAAGCGAGTTTGCGTCGGCAGGCAATGCGGTCGTTTTGGGCGTGAAGGACGTTGACTTTTTTCGACCGGGCTTGCTCAACGAATGGCGGGAATTGGCCCTTCGCTTGGAAAAACGCCCCGAGGTAAAAGCCGTTCTGGCGGTTCACAATGCGGTGGATTTGGTCCTCCCGGACTCCGCAACCACCATGCAAACCTTGCCTTTGATGACCGGGGAAGTCACATCTCCCGGCGAGGCCTTTGCCGTAAAAAGACGGCTCAAAGAATTGCCGTTTTACAAAGGGATGTTGATTTCCGACGACGGCTACACCCAGTTGATGTCCGTTTCCTTGAAACAAGAAGTGCTCTACGACCGGGAAATTCTCAATGCCCTGGATGCGATCAAAGAGGAAGTCGAGGTTTTTGAGGCCAATACCGGCGAAGACGTCAATATTTCGGGACTTCCGTTTTTGCGCATGGCCAATGCCAGAATCATCCAACGGGAAATTTTGCTGTTCTTGGGATTGACCGGTGCGTTCACGTTGTTGATCATGCTGGCCTTTTTGCGCAGTTTGCGTGCGGCGGTCATTGCCTTGGCGGTGGTTTTGGCCAGCGTGGTGAGTTCCTTTGGCACCATGGCGGCACTGGGGTACGAGATTACGCTGTTGTTGAGCATGGTGGCCCCGTTGATGATTGTTATCGTCGTCCCCAATTGCATCTTCCTGATCAACAAGTTCCATGCGGAATACCGGGACACGCAAGATGTTACCAAGGCCCTGCACAACGTGATCAAAAAGATTGGCATTGTGACGTTCATGACCAATGCCACCACGGCCTTGGGTTTTGGAACCTTTATCATCACGTCCAGTGCCAGTTTGGTGGAATTTGGAGTAACGGCTTCCGTGAATATTTTGGTGGCTTTTTTGCTGTCTTTGAGTGTCATACCCATCTTGTACAGCTGGTTGACCCCGCCCAAAGAGAAGCACTACGCCCATTTGGAACAGCCTTGGATTAAAGCCATGATTGCGGTCATTTTGGACTTGGTCGAAAACCGCAGAAAAGAAGTGTACATCGTCTCCGTTACCTTGGTGCTTCTGGGAATCTATGGAATTTCCAAAATCAGGACCAACGGCAATTTGACGGCGGATTTTAAGCGCGAGGACCCCGTCATGCAGCAATTGAGCTTTTTGGAGCGGGAATTCAAAGGCGTCGTGCCCATGGAGATCATCATTGATACCAAGGAACCCGGAGGCGCAGAAAAGGGAGCCGTATTGAAACGTGCTGCGGAACTGCAGAGCCGATTGGACACCTTCCCCGCTTTCAGCCGATCCATCAGCGCAGCCGACTTTTTGGCTTTTGGTCGCCAGGCGTTTTACGGAGGGAATCCGGATTTTTACGAACTCCCCAACAGCCAAGAGCGCATGATGATGGCCGCCTACCTCCCCGAGGGAACCACCACCATGGGGTCGGACTTGCTGCGGTCGTTGATGGACACCACCCACCAAAAGTTGCGCATCACGGTCCAGTCGCAGGATTTGTCTACCCAAGAGTTGAAGGGACTCTTGGCCCAGGTCAAAGCCACGACTGCGGAGATTTTCCCCAGCGAGAAGTATTCGGTTTCTGTTACGGGGGCCGCGGTTTTGCTCCTGGAGACCACCAAGTACCTGGTTAACAACTTGTTGCAAAGTTTGATTTTTGCCATTGCGGTGACGTCGATCTTGATGGCCTTGTTGTTCAAAACGCCCCGAATGGTTGTTATTTCCTTGATCCCTAACCTGGTCCCATTGATTTTGACGGCCGGTATCATGGGCTATTTCAACATCCCCTTGAAGCCCTCAACCTTGTTGGTATTCTCTATTGCCTTCGGTATTTCGGTGGACGACACCTTGCACTACCTGGCCCGCTACCGGCAGGAATTGCAAAACACAGGGGGCCGTATCGCCGAAGCTGCTTTGACGGCTATTCGCGAAACGGGTGTGAGCATGTTCTACACGTCGGTGGTCTTGTTTACCGGATTTGCTGTCTTTTTGGCCTCCGATTTTGGAGGAACCCAAGCTTTGGGACTGTTGATCTCGTTGACCCTGTTGTTCGCCATGATCAGCAACCTGGTCTTGTTGCCGTCGTTGTTGATGACTTTGGATTGGATCACCGGCCCCAAGGAATTTGAGGGCGTGTTTCCCATGAGCGAAGACGACTTACCTGCCGACGAAGGTCCCAAAATTTTGAACTAATGAAAGGCATTATTCTAGCAGGAGGGTCGGGCACCCGCTTGCACCCCCTCACCCTCAGTGTAAGCAAACAGCTTATGCCGGTGTACGACAAACCCATGATTTACTACCCGCTGTCCACCTTGATGGAGGCCGGCATTCGTGAAATCCTGATCATCACCACCCCGCACGACGCACCGCTCTTCCGCCAGTTGCTGGGCGACGGCTCCCGCCTGGGGTGCCGTTTTGAATACACCGTACAACACGAACCCAACGGCCTGGCGCAAGCGTTTGTACTGGGCGCCGACTTCATTGGCACAGATTCCGTTGCCCTGGTGTTGGGAGACAATATCTTCTACGGCTCCGCTATGGGGGCTTTGCTGGAAAGCAGTGTGAATCCCGACGGCGGCGTGGTCTTCGCCTACCGCGTGTCCGACCCCGAGCGTTACGGCGTGGTGGAATTCGACGACCGCGGCGTGGCCCTGAGCATCGAGGAAAAGCCCGTGCAGCCCAAAAGCCATTACGCCGTCCCCGGCCTCTACTTCTACGACAACCGCGTAGTTGAAATTGCCCGCAACCTGGCCCCCAGCGCCCGCGGCGAGTACGAAATCACCGACGTCAATAAGGCGTACCTGGCGGAGGGCAATCTGCACGTGGGTATTTTGGACCGCGGCACCGCTTGGCTGGACACCGGCACCTTCGACAGCCTGATGCAAGCCGGCCAGTACGTGCAAGTGATCGAAGCCCGCCAAGGTTTGAAAATTGGCTGCATCGAGGAAGTGGCCTGGCGCAAGGGATTCATCACCGACGCCCAATTGGCCGCCTTGGCCCAGCCGTTGGTGAAAAGCGGCTACGGGGAGTATTTGAACCGTTTGCTGGGTTAAAGGTTTAACAAACATGCAGCAACTGGAAGCGCTTACCCAGCTTTATGGGGACTATCTGGCCAACGAACTCGCGGGTCCCGCACTGAATGGCCCGGCCGACGGGCTGTACGCCCCCCAGCGCTACCTCTTGGAACTGGGCGGCAAACGGTTGCGCCCCGTGCTCGTGCTCCTGGGTACCCAGGCCTGTGGAGCCGATCCGCGTGCCGCATTGCCCGCCGCACACGCCGTGGAACTCTTCCACAATTTTTCCCTCATCCACGACGACATCATGGACGCGGCGCCCTTGCGCCGCGGCAAGCCCACCGTTCACACCCGGTGGAACACCAACACCGCCATCCTCTCCGGAGATGCCATGCTGGTTCTGGCCTACCAATCCTTGGCCAAACTGCCATCGGACGTGGTTCCAGCTGCCCTTCACGTATTCAACCGCACGGCATTGGAAGTCTGCGAAGGCCAGCAGTGGGACATGGAATTTGAAACCCAAGACGGCATCCGCGAGGAGGATTACCTCCGGATGATTCAGTACAAAACCAGTGTATTGCTGGGCTGCGCCCTGCAGCTAGGAGCGCTGGTGGCAGGGGCAAGCGCCGAGCGCAGCGAGGCGCTCTACCGGTTTGGGCTGTCCCTGGGGACCTCCTTCCAAATCCACGACGACCTCCTGGACGCCTTTGGTGAACCCGGAGCGGTAGGGAAGCAAGTAGGGGGAGACCTCCTGGCCAACAAAAAAACCCTCCTCTTTTTGCGCCTGCAGAACGCGGCCCCCGAGGCCCTGCATCCGTGGCTCCAACCCGACGTGGATCCGGAAGCCAAAGTCCAGACCCTCTGCGCCTTGCTGGAGAGCAGCGGCGTCCGCGCTTCGGTGGAGGAGGAACGGGCCAACCACTTTGCCGACGCCTTGGAAGCCTTGAACCAATCCGGCTTGGGAGAAACCGGGCTTCGCGCCTTTGCCCAGGCCATTTGGGACCGCAAATTTTAACCGGCCCGACGCCGTTCTGGCGTACCTTTGCAGCGTAATTTCAGGCCTTCCATGGACCGATTTTCCTTCTTGGGCAGTGCCCACATCGATTTTATCGACGACCTCTACCGGCAATACGTGGCAAACCCCGATGCGGTGGAGCCCAGTTGGCGTGCCTTTTTCCAAGGGTATGACTTTTCCCGCTCCGACTACGGAGAAGTGCTGGAAGAAGTCTACGCCGAGGTGCATGGCGGCCCATCTTCGACTGCTTCTGCCCATTCCGTAGCCAATCCAGCTGGGACGGGAGCCCTGCCCGACGCGGTTCGCGCTGAATTCAAGGTCCTCAACCTGATCCAAGGGTACCGCACGCGCGGCCACCTCTTCACGGCCACCAACCCGGTACGTGCGCGCCGCACCTACCAACCCACGTTGGCCATCGAAAATTTTGGCTTGTCGGCCTCGGATTTGGAAACCTCCTTCGCGGCAGCCACCGAAGTCGGCCTGCCCGGACCTGCTCCGTTGCGCGAGATCATTGCCCACCTGGAAGCCATTTACTGCCGTTCCATTGGCGTGGAATACGCCTACAACCGGCAGCCTGAAGTCTTGGATTGGGTCAAAAATTTCATCCACCAGAACGACAACGCCCCCGTTCTGAGTCTGGCGGAGAAGCGCCAAATCTTGCACAAACTCAACCAAGCCGTCTCGTTTGAGGGCTTTTTGAACACCAAATTTGTGGGCCAAAAGCGTTTCTCTATCGAAGGAGGCGAAGCGCTGATTCCCGGCCTGGACTTTTTGCTGCAACGGGCCGCAGAGCGCGGGGTGCAGGAAGTGGTGCTGGGCATGGCCCACCGCGGCCGCCTCAACGTACTTACCAACGTGTTTGGCAAG
>JBILEM010000036.1:0-9090 GCA_044352085.1 Schleiferiaceae bacterium | reverse complement strand
ATGTCCCACTTGGCAAAGATGGCTTCTACCTCGGCTTCGCGGCCTTTTTTCACTACCACAAGCATGCGCTCTTGGCTTTCGGAAAGCAAAATTTCCCACGGCGTCATGCCGTCTTGCCGGGTGGGGACGCGGTCCAGGTGAATGTCCATGCCCACACCGCCTCCGGCGCTCATTTCGGACGTGGAGCAGGTAATTCCCGCGGCGCCCATGTCTTGCATGCCCGCAACCGCTCCGGTATCGGCCAGTTCCAACGTCGCTTCCAACAGAAGTTTCTCTTGGAAGGGGTCGCCCACTTGCACGGAAGGAATGTCGTTGGCCGAATCTTCGGTCAGGTCCTTGGAAGCAAAGGCCGCGCCGTGGATGCCGTCTCTGCCCGTACTGGACCCTACGATATAGACGGCGTTGCCCACGCCTTGGGCCTTGGCAGAGAGTTGTTCGCCCACTTTCACAATGCCCGCGGAGAATGCGTTGACCAACGGGTTTTGGTGGTAGCAGTCGTCAAAATAGACTTCGCCGCCCACCGTAGGGATGCCGAAGGAATTGCCGTAGTTGCCAATGCCTTTTACCACGCCTTTGAGGAGCCACTGCGTGCGCTCGTCTTCCAAACGTCCAAAACGCAGCGAGTTTAGCTGGGCAATGGGACGGGCGCCCATGGTGAAAATATCGCGGTTGATGCCGCCCACACCCGTTGCAGCCCCTTGGTAAGGCTCCACAGCGGAGGGGTGGTTGTGGGATTCGATTTTAAAGGCGCAAGCCAGGCCGCCGCCAATGTCTACCAACCCTGCGTTCTCCTCGCCGGCCTTGGCCAGCAAGTGGGGACCTTCCTTGGGCAAGGTCTTGAGCCACACAATGCTGTTCTTGTAGGAACAGTGCTCGGACCACATCACGGAATACACACTCAATTCCGTGAAATTGGGCGTACGTCCCAAAACCTCGCAAATTTTGGTGTATTCGTCGGGCAAAAGGCCGAGTTCTTTGGCGTTTTCAACGGTGGTAGGGGCGAAGGAGTCGAGCATTTCGGTAGTGGATTCAATAAGAGACAAAGGTAACACTTCGGGGTGGGTCGACTATCTTCACGCCGTTGTTTTTGATTTGGATTTATCAACATGTTCCCACCTTTACCCGTTTTTCACCCGGTCGTTTTTCGGCCCGTACCCTCCAAACCCACCGGCTTGGTCTTGGTCGTACTTGCCCTCTGGGGGACAGCCGTACCCGCGTGGAGCACTCCGTCCCCAATCGCAACCGTTTGGAGCGCCCCGGAACCGCGCCCGCTCGCTTTCAAAACCTACACCCCAGCACCGACCACCGACTCCTTGGTATTGGGCCCGGTCACCGTCCACCATCCCGACGGGCAAATCCTGGAGAACCGGGGCGTTGCGGTAGCCTGCGGCAAGATTGTGGCCGAAGGACCGTGGAACGACGTGTGCAACCGCTACCCGGCCTGGACCAAGAGATCCTCTCCCGCCCCGCACCTCTACCCCGGATGGATCGACGCGCACACCCATTTTTTGGCCTGGGGCCTGGGGGCCAATACGGTGGATCTGATGGGCACTCTGTCGTGGGAAGCCTGCCTCCAGCGGCTGGATGCCTTTGTTGCCCAACATCCGGAATACCCCGTCGTCTTTGGCCGCGGCTGGGACCAAAACGACTGGCCCTCGGCCAACTTGCCCTTGCGCGAAACGTGGGAATCCCGATACCCCGGAAAAACGGTCATCCTCACCCGGGTGGATGGACACGCTGCGCTGGCCGTCGGCCCGGAAGTCGCCAAGCACTTTGTTTCCAAAGACGGCAGCCCCGTAGCCGTCTCCGGTGGAACCATCGACCCCAAAACCGGCTTGTTCCTGGACCGCGCCACCGAATTGCTCCCCTCCTACGCCCCCTCCCGGTCGGACAAAATCCGCGCCCTCCTGCACGCCGAAAAACAGGCCTTTGGCTTCGGAATAACGTCGGTCCACGAAGCGGGACTGCCCACGGAAGACCTGCTGCTGATCGACAGCCTCCACCGCGCTGGGGCTTTGCGGATGCCCGTCTACGGCATGGTATCCGACCGCCCCGCAGAGCGTCGCTACTGGCGCCGCAAGCCTGCCCTAAAAACCGACCGACTGTCGGTGCGCAGCTTCAAATTCTACGCCGATGGAGCCCTGGGATCTCGCGGAGCGCTGCTCCGCGCCCCCTACGCCGACGCCCCCCACTCCCATGGGCTGCAGTTGTATCCCTTGGAACATTTCGAAAAAGGCGCCCGGGAAATGCTGCGCAAAGGATGGCAAATGAACACCCACGCCATCGGCGATTCGGCCAACGGCATGCTCTTGCAACTCTACGCCCGGCTGATGGCGTCCGACGCCTCCCGCTCGGACCACCGCTGGCGCATCGAACACGCCCAGCTCCTGAGCGACGCCGACATCCAGAAACTCTCCGAACTGCGTCTCCTTCCCTCCGTCCAGCCCTGCCACGCCACGTCGGACCTCCCCTGGGCCGCCGAACGACTGGGCGAAGACCGGCTCCAGGCCCTGGGCTACCGCTACGCTGCCTTGGCCAAAAGTTCTCCCCATCTCCCCATGGGCACCGACGTCCCCGTCGAACCGATTGATCCGCGACGCACGTGGGAAGCCGGCCGAAACGCCGGGCTGCAAATTGCCCAAATTCTGGCGGGAATGACGATAGACGCCGCCTTTGCCGCTTTTGAAGAAAAAGAACGGGGCGCTGTGGCTCCCGGTTATTGGGCCAGTTTTACCTTTTTTGAGGTGCCCTTGGAAGCGCTGTCCAACGAACAATTGCTTCAAACCCCGGTTGCATCCACTTGGGTACATGGCGAACAAGTGTATCTTAGACCCTCTGAAAATTCGCTGTTACCGACTGCCCCTCTCCATTAAATCTGCTCCCTATGAGTCAACCCACCCGCCTTTTTGACTTTGCCTACTACGCCCTGACGCACCACCCCCGTCCGGACGCTTTGAACAACAAGAAAAACGGCCAGTGGCACGCCCTGTCCACCGCCGAGTTTGTCGAAAAATCCCGCCACTTTTCCAAAGGGCTGATGGCCCTGGGGCTGGAGGCCGGTGAACGCGTGGCTGTGATTTCCACCACCAACCGGTCCGAATGGAACCTGTGCGACCAAGCCATCCTCCAGGCTGGCGGCATCGACGTTCCCATGTACCCCAGCATCAGCGCGGCCGAATCCGCCTTTATCTTGAACGACTCCGGCGCCGTTTTTTGCTTTGTTTCCGACGCGGCGCTGGTCGAGAAAATTCAGAGCATTGCCTCTGAAGTACCCTCGCTCCGTGGGATTTACTGCTTTGAATCCGGCACCGGCGTGCCCACCTTGGACGACGTTGTTGCCCAAGGCAAGCAAGCGGCCTCCGACGTGGACGCTCTCTTGCAAGCGCGCATGGATGCCGTTCGCGAGACCGACCTCGCCACCCTCATCTACACCAGCGGCACCACCGGCACCCCCAAGGGCGTCATGCTGTCCCACCGCAACATTGCCAGCAACACCATCGCTTCCCGCGAACGGCTTCCTGTGGGCCCAGACGCCAAGTCCGTATCCTTTTTGCCGCTCTGCCACAGCTACGAGCGCATGCTGGTTTACTTGTATCTCTACACCGGCGTGGGCGTTTACTACGCTGAAAACATGGAAACCATCGGAGACAACATCCGGGAAGTCAAGCCCGACGTCTTCACGGCGGTTCCCCGCCTTCTGGAGAAGGTCTACGACCGCATCATGGACAAAGGCAAGGACCTCACCGGGGCCAAGCGCAAGTTGTTCTTCTGGGCGGTGGAGCTGGCTGAAGAGTTCGATTTGCACGGAAAGAGCGCTTGGTACAACCTGCGCTTGGGCATTGCCCGCAAGCTAATTTTCAGCAAGTGGCAAGAGGCCTTGGGCGGCAACGTCAAAACCATTGCCAGCGGCTCCGCCGCCCTTAACCCTCGCCTGGCGCGCATTTTTGCCGCCGCCGGCCTCAGCATCCAAGAAGGCTACGGCCTCACGGAAACCTCCCCCGTCATCTCGGTGAACCTGCCCGTCAACGGCGGCATGAAACTGGGCACTGTCGGACCGGTTATCTCTGGTGTGGAAGTGCGTTTTGCCGAAGACGGCGAAATTTGGGCCAAGGGCCCCAACCTCATGATGGGCTACTACAACCGCCCCGATCTCACGGCGGAGGTCATCACCGAAGACGGATGGTTCAAAACCGGAGACATCGGGGTCATGGATGCCGACGGCCACCTGCGCATCACGGACCGCAAGAAAGAAATTTTCAAGACCTCCGGAGGCAAGTACATTGCCCCGCAGCATATGGAAAACCTCTACAAGGAGTCTCCCTTCATTGAGCAGTGCATGGTAGCCGGAGAAAACCAGAAGCATCCCGTGCTGTTGGTGCAGCCCGACTTTGCCTTCTTGCGTTCGTACTGCGAGCGGAAAGGCCTCGTCTTTGGCTCGCCTGCCGAAGTGGTGCAATTGCCGGTCATCCAAGCCCGCATCCAAAAAGACGTGGACCGCATCAACCAGCAATTTGGGCAGTGGGAGCAAGTGAAGAAAATTCACCTGTGCCCCGAAGCCTGGACCATTGCAGACGGCCAACTGACCCCCACCTTGAAGCTCAAGCGCCGGGCCATTTTGGATCGGTATGCAGCCGCTTACGACGGGCTGTACGCCTGAGTTTTTCGGAATTTTTCCAGGAGCGCTTGCATGTCCTCCGGCAACGGGCTGGAGAACTGCAGGCGCTCTCCTGTTTTGGGATGGTCCAGCGCCAAGGTGCGCGCATGCAGGGCATGGCGGGGGCACACCCCAAAAGCATTCTGCACAAAGGCCTTGAAATTCGGCGGTGAATACGGAACGGCGCGTTGTTCGGCCCCGCCGTACTCGATGTCGTTGAACAAGGGATGCCCAATGGACTGAAAGTGCACGCGGATTTGGTGGGTCCGGCCCGTTTCCAATTTGCATTCCACCACCGTCGCAAAGCCGAAGCGCTCCAGCACCTTATAATGGGTGATGGCGTGCTTGCCGCGGGAACCGTCTTGCACCACCTGCCGGATTTTGCGGTCCCGCAGACTGCGATCGATGTGGGCCGTGATGGTGCCCTCGTCCTGGGCCAGGTCTCCCCACACAATGGCGGTGTACCGACGGTCCGTGGACCGGTCAAAAAACTGCTTGGCCAAGTGGGTCATGGCGTAGTCGTTGACGGCGACCACCAGCAACCCGCTGGTGTTTTTGTCGATGCGGTGCACCAGACCCGGACGCTCCCGGTCCGACGCGTGCGGAAGTTCCTGGAACAGGTGCATCAGTCCATTCACCAACGTGCCGGAATAATGGCCGTAGGCCGGATGCACCACCATGCCCGCGGCCTTGTTGACCACTACAAAGTCGGCATCGTGGTAGACCACTTCCAGGTTCAAATCTTCGGGGAGCAGTTCGATCTCGCGCGGAGGGCGCGTGAGGACCACCGCTACAATTTGGCCCGGCAGCACCCGGTGGTTGCTTTTCACCGGCTTGCCGTCCACGCGGATGGCGCCGGCTTCTGCCGCCTGTTGGATCTTGTTGCGGGAAATCCCGTTCAAAAAATTGAACAGAAACTTGTCCACGCGCAGCGGACGTTGGCCGGATTCTGCCGTGAATCGAAAATGCTCAAAAAGCTCCTCTTCTTCTTCCAAATCGACCGTTGCTCCCGCTGCATCCATTGGAGCTTCGGGTTGCGCGTCCCACTCGGGAAATTCCCCCGACACCGAGTCGGCAGGTCCATTTTTTTCTATCATTCGGGAAGGTGCATCCAGCGGGTAGACCGAACGCCCTGGGGGAAATGCACCCGAACAGTGTACATCCCGGCGGGCCAATCGGACACCTCAATTGCTCGGCCGTACGGACCGTCGTACAGGCGTATGCCTTGTAAATTTAAAACTTCAACCCCGGTGGGCGCTGCTGCTTCTTCCTGCGAAACGCGAACATGCAAAACGTTCGCGCCCGGATTGGGATAAGCAACTACTTGACCCAAAGCAGGTTCCACAGATTTCTCCGGCTGACCCAAATCCAAGGGAAGGGCGTTGAAAAAGGGACGCATCCGCAACCGGCCTTGAAACAAGGACGTGTACCAAATGCCCGGCTCGCCGTATACATTAGGCACTAAGGGTGTCGAATTGACGTCGAAACCCACGTGCATAGGGGCAATTCCGTCCTGCTCCCAGCCCAAAAAGACGGTATTGGGAAGGGCCAGGCCCACCGTGTCCAAAATGTAGTGCACCAGCACGTCCGGACCCCAGCTGTAGTCGGGGGTGTACACCGAGTCCGACCGGTAAATCAAATTACCCGGCTGGGTGTTGTTGGCCTCCCAAACGCAAATCCGAAAGCCCTGCTGCGTGGCATCCACACCGGCTGGCACAAAGGCGAGGTCCACCCCACGCAGGGTGTCGTTCGCACGGTACAGCGGGGTGTACATGGCCACCTTGGCCCCCAAAATGTTTTGTACGCCGTAGGCCCGTTCCGACGTTCCGTCGTCCCACCCGTAGCGGTTCTCAAAACGCTGGAGGTGGCGCAGGGTGTCGTTGGACAAAATGCCCACATTCTCCCCGTCGAACCAGACGGTGGACTGCAAGGTATACGGTTCGGTAAAATCGGTGGAATACGGCTGCACATTCAGTCCATAGGCCTGATTGCTGTTGTGCACCAAATTGGAAATTACCGGCACTACCAGGCGCTTGTGGACCGTGTCCACTCCGCGTTCAATGACATGCTTGCCCAGGTTCAAGCTCCAGCCCCCCACCGGAACCGGGCCGTTTCGGCGGTATTCCAAGGCGTATTCTTGGTCGATCATGGGGGCAATGGGAAGCCAATAAGGCACTTCCGAATAATCGTTAAGCAAGGACGGGTGCGGCTTGGTCCAGGCAGGGTCTTCCAAAACCGTGTCTGCGGCCGTTCGGTTGGCGCCTACAAAAACATGGTCGACCAACCAATGGTCAAAGGCCCCGCCGCGCGCTCCTCGCGCGCCCACCCGAAACCGAAAACCGTTCTTCGTAGCCCAGGGAGCAGGCACCGGCACCGACGCCCACCGCCATTGGTCCACCGGCAAGCCACCGGCACGGCTCCACACCCGCAACCAACTGCTGTCTGCCGGATTCCAAAAATCGACCAACAGCGAATCGTCGGTCTCGGTGGGGTCCCCCGTGCCTCCGGCCTGGTACAAAAACGTGAGCACCACATTGGTCCGGGTGCGCAAATCCAAAAAAGGCGAAGTCAATACGTCGGTCAGCGAGTCCGACCCCAGAGATCCGGCTTTGTAAGGGCGTCCGTAGGTGTCCAGTCCGTCAAAAACCGCTTGGCCCACGCTCCGCGCCTCGATGGCCCAAGTAGAACCCACTTGGACCTTGCGGTCTGCCCAGCGCCAGGTTCCGCTGCGGGAAAAGTCGTCGGCAAACGGCAAAGAAAGGGTGTCCGAACTCAGGGTTTTGAACGCCAATGGCGCCGGTACAGCACCTTTTCCGCCGGGTGCTGCGTATGTCGGCAGTGCCTGGGGCATAAGCAACTGCTCCACCGGCTGTGCCACCAAACCCATCGTCGCACCGGCAACGGCCGAAAAGAAGAAAAATTTTAGCCCGCGCATCACAGCGATTTTTCCAGCCAAAGGTCCACGGATTCTCCAGCGCGCACGGTACTCCCCGCCGCCGGCTCGGAGCGCACCACGCGGGCACCTGCGGTGTCTTGGTCGCCGGGCAATTGCACCAGTCCCGCCACCAAATTCAACTCCAACAACATGCGTTCTGCTTGCATCCAAGACAATCCTTCCAGGTTCGGCAGTCCAAATTCACTGGCGCCCACACCGCCACTGACCACCAAATCGATAACGCTTCCGTAGCCCAATTTGGTATCCGGTGCCAAGGGTTTTCCTTGGAACTGGATGGCCAAGACCATATCCGTCGAAACGTCGGGTTGCCGGGTCACGGTGCCAACTACGAAGCCGCGCGAAAGCAGGTCGTAGGTGGCCCGGGAGAGGGATTTATCCAAAACCGCCGGAAGGGCTACCAGCGCTGGACGGGACCGGTTTAGGGTCAATTTGATGGTCCGACCGCCTTTTACCGCGGTGCCGGGGCGGGGGTATTGGTCCAAAACCGCACCCGGAGAAACTTTTTGCGAATACGTGCTGGAGTCCATCACCTCGCCTTCCAATCCGGCCTCTTCCAAAGCATCCAGGGCCTGGTCCAGCGTCAAGTACGACACATCGGGCACGGCTGTAAGCCTTCCGTGGCCGGTTGCCAACTTGAGCATCCAGTTCAGTCCGGTTGCCACAACGACCGCCAAAAGCAGCGCCACCACCGCATTGGCCACAAAGGTTTTGCTCTTAAAAAAGCCACTCCATCGCATGGCACCAAAGATACCTATCTTTGGCCTATGCAGCGCTACCGCATTGGCGTCCTCATGGGCGGAAGTTCCAGCGAGGTCGAGATCTCCTTACAAAGTGGCCAGGCCGTTTTTGAACACCTGGACCGCAACCTGTTTGAACCCTACCGGGTGCACCTCTTGCCCTCTGGCTGGACCGTTTTGGACGACGAAGGGCACGCCCACCCCATTGACCGGAACGATTTTTCGTTCGAACGCTCGGGGCAAAAAATCCATTTCGACGCCCTTTTCAATGCCATCCACGGTAAACCTGGGGAAGACGGCACCCTGCAAGGGTACTTGGACCTGCTCAACCTGCCGTATACAGGCTGTTCCACCTTGGAAATGGCCCTGACCTTTGACAAAGCCGCCTGCAACATCCAGGCCGCGGCCCTCGGCATTCGCACGTCGCCTTCCGTCCACACCCCTGCCCTCGCGGATCCGGCGGCTGTGCGCCGCGCCTGCGACCAAAAAGGACTGCGCCTGCCTGTTTTTGTAAAACCGACGCGCAGCGGCTCCTCCTTTGGCGTCTCCAAAGTGGACCGCTGGGACGACCTGGCTGCCGCCCTGGTGGCTGCCGGCGCAGAAAATTCCCACGCCTTGGTGGAACAAGGCGTCTTGGGAACCGAAGTGGGCTGCGGTGTTGCCCGGCTCAACGGCGTTGCTACGGTACTGGAAATCACGGAAATCGTCTCCGAAAATGCCTTTTTTGACTACGAAGCCAAGTA
>JBILEM010000035.1:0-9092 GCA_044352085.1 Schleiferiaceae bacterium | reverse complement strand
GGTGATCATCTCGACGATCACAAACACGGCGTGTCCGCCGTCCAGCGCCGGAATGGGCAACACATTCAAGAAGCCCAGCATGATGCTCAAAAAGGCCGTGAACTCCCAGAAACCGCGCCAGTCCCATTCGTCGGGGTACTGCTTCAAAATGGCGTAGAACCCGCCCACTTCCTTGTACGCGCCCGTCTCCGGCGAGAAAATCACCTTGAACTGCCGGACGTAGTACGTCAGACGTTCCACCGACATGTTCCAGCCCTCGGCCACTGCGGAAAATCCGCCAAACGTTTCGTTCCGGACGGGGTAGTACCGCGCCAGGTCAAACACCGGCCCGATTCCCATCTTGCCCGCATCGGACAACGCCACGGGGAAGGTCATCGCCTGCCCGTCCCGCACGACATCGACCTGCACCGTCTGGCCCTTCAAGGCCGGCAACGCCGCCAAGTATTCGTCGTAAAACGCCATGGATTGGCCGTTCAGCGCCACCAGGCTATCGCCTTTGATCAGGCCAGCCTTCTCGGCACCCGACCCCGGCGCAAACTGGTCTACCACAAACGGCACCCGCGGCATGGCCAGGGGCTCCTTGGATTCAATCGCTTGTTTGATGAAGGCGTCGGTAATGGGGAGGTTCACCCGCTGGCCTTCGCGCTCCACCGTGACCACGCCGCCCGAGCCCAGCAGCACTTCCACCTGCACCGCAGAGAAATTCTCGACCGACTTTCCGTTGACCGTCAGGACCTTGTCTCCGCTCTTCAGGCCCAGGGCCTCGCCGGTTTCCAAGGCCCAAACGCCGTAGCGCAGGTCGCTGGTGGCCACGTACTGCTTGCCCCAGTAGGCCATCACGCCGGCATAAATGACAATCGCCAACACAAAATTCACGGTGACGCCGCCCAGCAAAATGATCAAGCGCTGCCACGGCTTTTTGCTCCGAAATTCCCACGGTTTTGCAGGCTCTTTCAAGGCCTCCGTGTCCATGCTTTCGTCCACCATGCCGGCAATTTTCACGTACCCGCCAAGCGGCAACCAGCCCAGACCCACTTCGGTATGGCCGATTTTCTTTTTGAACACCGAAAACCACGGATCAAAGAACAAATAAAACTTCTCGACGCGTGTTTTGAACGCAATCGCGGGCAAAAAATGCCCCAATTCGTGCAAAACAATCAAGATCGAAAGACTGAGAATCAGCTGTGCCAGTTGAATAACCATAGTGCGTAAAAATCGTCCAAATTCACCCCCATCTGGGAGGAATGCGAAGGTACGAGGAATTCCTGTGTGTACCTTCGTACCCATGTTGGAACACCGCCTCAACGACCTCCTCCTGGACCTCTCCTCCTCCAGCCAGCCCGAGCTCACCCCCCTGGGCCCCGGCCACGCCCTCCTGCTCCTCAACAACCGCAGCTACGACGTCCGCATCATCTCCCACCTCCCCGACCAAAAACGCGTCCGCCTCTGGGTCAACGGCCACGACCTCACCGTCCAGTCCACCACCGCCCTCGACCGACTCCTCATCTCCATGGGCATGAACAGCGGCGCCACCCGCAAAGTCAAGGAGCTCAAAGCCCCCATGCCCGGCATGGTCCTCTCCATCGCCGTCGCCCCCGGCCAAACCGTCTCCGAAGGCGACCCCCTCATCGTCCTCGAGGCCATGAAAATGGAGAACAACCTCAAATCCCCCACCGACGGCACCATCAAATCCATCCACGTCGACGCTGGAAAACCCGTCGAAAAGGGCGCCGTCCTCCTCACCTTCGCCTAACCCTACGCACTATTGTGTGTGAGATTGATTTCGACTTTTATATTTGACTGAATTTCAGGGATTTATATCCGCACCCTTGCCGATATGTCCGACAACCTGTCGACTTATCCAACCAATTCAGACGACTTATCAAGCACAATGGTTCGTAAAGCAAACACATTGGGTCGTAAATCAAACACAACAGACAACATATCGACCACCCCATCTCCCATCACGCTGATCGCCTTGGAGACCGTTCCGAGCATGTAAGGTTGCTCCAAATACCTCGTACGGCTGGACGCCGCAGAGCACGGCAGGATGCAACTGGACGACTTACCGGCACCCCCCTCTTTTTCTGGGCGACATACGCACCATACTGTGTGAGAAAGAAACCAATCGGACCGACTTACGCACCATTGTGCGTGATTTATCGCACCATTTCGCTTAACATAACCAACCAGTTGGACGGTTTAGCGAACACCCCAGCCTCTCCTCCCAGGAGTTCCCCCACCCTTTGGCAGCCGCCGTTCCCCCTGCCCAACCATGCGCATTAACTTCCTCACTCTGGGGACATTGGAAAAAGTTTTCAACAACAAAAAGCACCCAAATCCGCGCCCCGCAAGGCCTCATTAAACGTTTTAAACATTCTTCACAAGAACTTAATTCTTTCGCAACACCGCGTAAAAAAGACAAATTCTACATTTGCCTCCAAACCCTCATTAACATGAAAAAACTTACCCAAATCGGCCTTTTTGCCCTCCTGATGCTGGCTACCGCCACCGCCTGGGCCCAAAACGCCACCACCGCCTCCATCGTCGGCAAAGTCCTTGGAAAAAGCGGTGAAGCCCTGCAAAGCGCCGGCATCGTCGCCGTCCACACCCCCTCCGGGTCCCGCTACACCGCCATGACCGACGCCACTGGCCGCTTCATGATGGACGGACTCCGCGTCGGCGGCCCCTACACCCTGAAAGTGACCTCCCTCGGCTACACCACCGAAACCCGCGACGGTCTCCAATTGAGCCTGGGCCAAAGCCTGCGCCTCAACATCACCATGGGAGAAAGCACCACCCAACTAAGTGACGTTGTCATTGCAGCGAACAAGAACGAAGTCATGAACTCCCAGCGCACCGGCGCCGCTACCAACGTAAGCGCACAGACCCTGGCCACCATGCCTACCTTCAGCCGCTCCTTGAACGACTTCGTTCGTTTGACCCCCCAGAGCCGCCCTTCTTCCGTTGCCTCTACGGCCGGATCCGGCGTTTCCTTCGCGGGCAACGACAGCCGCTTCAACAACCTCACCATCGACGGCTCCATCTTCAACAACAGCTTCGGTCTGGCCTCCTCTCCCGGCGGACAAACCAACTCCACGCCCATCTCCTTGGACGCTATCCAGGAAGTACAAGTAAACATCGCTCCTTTTGACGTCCGCCAAGGCGGCTTCACCGGCGCCGGCATCAACGCCGTAACGCGTTCCGGCTCCAATACCGTGGAAGGCTCCATGTTCACCAACATCCGGAACCAGTCCATGCTGGGAGACACCATCCGCTACACCAAGTCCGACGGCACCAAGTCCGGCTCTGCCGTAAAAGTCAACGACTTCCAAGTGCAGCAATTCGGCTTCCGTCTGGGCGGCCCCATCAAGAAAGACAAGATCTTCTTCTTCATCAACGCCGAAGGTGAGCGTCGCTCTGACCCCGCCACCCTGTTCACGGCCAAAGACGCCAACTCAGACCCCACCGATCCCAACGTTACCCGTGTGGACCGCGCAGAAATGGTTGCTCTGTCTACCTTCTTGAAAGACAAGTACGGCTACGAAACCGGCCGCATCGACGGATACAACCTGGACACCTACTCCAACAAGGCCCTGGCCAAATTGGACTTCAACATCAACGACAACAACAAGGCGTCCATCCGCTACAACTACCTGCGCTCTCGCCGCGACGTCCTGTCGTCCAACTCCGGCGTCGTTTCTGGCAACCGCAACGGTACCAAGAACGCGATGAACTTCGAGAACACCAACTACGTCATCAACAACGACATCCACTCGGTCATTGGCGAATGGAACACCCGCGTGGGCAACCAGTTGTCCAACCAGTTCCAGGTGGGCTTCACCGCCAACCGCGACTACCGCAGCTCCAAGGGCGGCATTTTCCCGTTGGTAGACATCATGAAGGACGGAAGCACCTACACTTCCTTCGGTTACGAGCCCTTCACGCCTAACAACCGCTTGAATACCAACACCTTCCAGTTGCAAAACAACACCACGTGGTACAAGGGCGCGCACACCATCACCGGCGGCGTGAACTTCGAGTACTTCACTTTTGAGAACACCTTCACGCCTACCTATTACGGCCAGTACGTGTTCAACAGCTTGGATGACTTCTACGCCATCGCCAACGAAGCCGCCGGTTCCGACACCTTGGAACTGCGCCGCTACGCCCTGACCTACTCCGCTTTGGAAAACCAGGCCCTGCCTACCGCCACCACCCGCGTGGCCATGCCCGGCGCCTACATCCAAGACGTGTACAGCGCGTTGGACGACAAGTTGAAAGTGACCGTGGGCGTTCGTGTGGACGTTCCTATGTTCGCCAACACCGCCCTGAACAACGACACCGTTGAGACCCTGACCTTCCTGGACCCCAACGGCGCCGAGAAGCAATTCTCTACCGGCAAGTTGCCCAGCACCAACCCCTTGTTCTCTCCGCGCGTCGGCTTCAACTACGACGTACTGGGCGATCGCACCCTGCAGATCCGCGGCGGTAGCGGCTTGTTCAGCGGCCGTCCTCCTTTCGTGTGGATCTCCAACCAAGTGGGCAACAACGGCATCTTGACGGGCTCTTTGCGCTCCGACAACACCACGAACTACGCGTTCAGCCCCAACGTCGACCAGCACATCCCCGCCAACCCCACCTTGCCTTCTTCCTACGCCTTGGCCCTTACGGAGCGCAACTTCCGCTTCCCACAGACCTGGCGTACGAACATCGCCATCGACAAGCAGTTGAAAGGCGGCTGGGTAGCTACCCTGGAGGCCATCTACTCCAAGACGGTGAACAACATCGTTTACTACAACGCCAACCAAGTGTTGTCTGACAGCACCTTGAACGCTGCCAACGGTTTGCGCCCCATCTTCCCCGGCGCCGGACTGTCCAGCTCTGCTCAGAACAACGCAATGCGCGAAAACGACTTCGTGACCGACGCTATCGTATTGGGCAACACCAACGCCGGATACTCGTACAGCATCACCGCGAAATTGGAGAAGCAATTCGCCAAAAACTGGTACGCCATGGCCGCCTACAACTTCGGCGAAGCCAAAGACATGATCACCGGCGGATCCATTGCCTACTCTTCTTGGCGCGACAACTTCACCGTGAACGGCAACAACCGCCCCGACTTGGCTTACTCCGACTTTGACCAGCGCCACCGCGTGATCGCTGCCGGCACGTACCGCCTCAACTTGGGCAAGCACTCCACCACGTCGTTCAGCGCCTTCTACCAAGGCTACAACCAAGGCCGCGCTACCCTGCGCATCGTAGGCGACGTCAACGGCGACCAATTGGCGGGCAACGACCTCATGTGGGTTCCCACCAACGCCGATGACTTGACGTGGTCGGACATCAAGAGCTCTGCAGGCGACGTTATCTACACCGTCCAGGAGCAGAAAGACGCCTTCACCGCGTACTTGGCCGACAACGCTTACGCAAACGGCCGCAAGGGCAACTACACCGAGCGCAACGGCATCATCCTCCCTTGGTTGAACCAAATCGACTTGGGCATCCAGCAGGACTTCGCCATCAAAACCGGCAACACCACCCAGCGCTTCCAACTGCGCCTGGACCTTTACAACGCCGGCAATTTGATCAACAGCTCTTGGGGCGTAGCAGACCGTCTGGTCTTGACTGCACCTTTGACCTACAACATCAAGAACCAAACCTACAACTACACCATGACCAACGGCGAGCTGCGCACCGAGTCTTACGACAAGGACGCCAGCCTCAACTCGGTATGGCAGATGCAAGTGGGCGTTCGCTACTTCTTCAACTAAGCGACGATTTTCAAACCGCCGAAAGGGGGGGCTCATTCCGAGCTCCCCCTTTTTATTTGCCTAAATTTCAGAGATTTAGCTCCTCATCCCTGCCGATATATCCAACAACCTGTCGACTTATCCAACCAATTCAGACGACTTATCAAGCACAATGGTTCGTAAAGCAAACACATTGGGTCGTAAATCAAACACAACGGACAACATATCGACCACCTCATCTCCCATCACGGCAATCGCCTCGGAGACCGTTCTAAGCCTCTAAGGTTCCTTCAGATACGTCGTGCGGCTGGACGCTGCAGAGCACGGCAGGGTACAACTGGACGACTTACCGGCACCCCCCTCTTTTTCTGGACGACATACGCACCATTGTGCGTGAGATAGAAACCATTCTGACCGACTTACGCACCATTGTGCGTGATTTACCGTCCAAAAACCGCAGTTTCTGACCAATTCCGGCACCCAAAACCCAAAATAAACTTTGATTTTCAGCTAGTTACCCCAAAAACGCACAAAAAACGCTCAATCCGCGCCACCCACCGAATCCTCCCGCTCCAAATCCCGCCGATCCTTCTTCGTCGGCCGTCCCATCCCTCTGGGCCGGGTTAACTTCTGCGCCAAACTCAGAAACTCCTTCTTGTCCAGCTCCTCCTTGGGGGTGGTGTTCGTTACATAGTTCGGGACCAACGCCGCGCTGACGCGCGACGTCGGCAGGTTCTCGATGCGGTAAGACTCCTTGTACCCGTGCTGCCGCAGCTCAAAGGCCTCCCCGGCCTTGAAGACCTTGGAGGGCTTGAGCAATTGGTCGCCTTGGCTCACGCGGCCCGCCTTCAAGGCATCCGCCGCCAACGCCCGCGTCTTAAACAGACGCACCGACCACAAAAATTTGTCTGCGCGCACCGCTTGGGGCGTTAGGCCACCGGGTGCACGTGCACCAGCTGCGTGAACTCCGCCCGACGGGCCGCCACTTCGTCGGTGGTGAGGGTGTGCAGGCGTTCGGTGCCGAATTTCTCCACGCAGAAGCTGGCCATGGTGGCGGCGTACAGCAACGCGCGCTTCATGTTATCGAAGGAGATGTCGTCGGTTTGGGCCAAGTAGCCAATGAAACCGCCCGCGAAGGTGTCTCCGGCGCCGGTGGGGTCCACGACGTCGGCCAGTGGAAGGGCGGGGGCGAAGAAAATTTCGTCGTTGGCGCCAAAGAGGAGCGCGCCGTGCTCGCCCTTCTTGATGATCAAGATCTTGGGGCCCATCGTGCGGATTTTGCGCGCGGCCTTTACCAAGTTCAGTTCGCCGGACAGGAGTCGGGCTTCCTCGTCGTTGATGGTGAGCACGTCGACCTCGTGGAGGGCTTCCAGCAGGTCGGGCAATGCGTTTTCCATCCAGAAGTTCATGGTGTCCAGCACAATGAGTTTGGGGCGCTGGGGCAGCTGGGCCAAGACGCGTTTTTGCACCGCGGGCACCAAATTTCCGAGCATGAGGTAGCGGCAGTGGAAATACGCTTCCGGCACGACGGGATCAAAGTCGGCCAGCACGTTCAACTGGGTGTCCACGGTGTCCCGCGAATTCATGTCGAGGTGGTACTTGCCGCTCCAGAAGAACGTCTTTTCGTCGGCCTTGATCTGCAATCCGGCCAGGTCGACCCCTTTGGAGGCCAGCAGGTCCATGTGTTCCTGGGGGAAGTCGCCGCCGACCACGGAAACCAGGTGGCTCTTGGGGACAAAGTGGCTGGCGCTCATTCCGATGTAGGTGGCCGCGCCGCCCAGAATTTTGTCGGTCTTCCCAAAAGGAGTTTCCAAGGCGTCGAATGCGACAGTTCCAACGATCAAAAGGCCCATAATTGCTCGGTTTTGCAGATTCTCAGCAAATATACCGCTCCCCACCGGGATTTTACGGACCCGACGTTTGCGAATTTGCCTGCGCCTTCGTAATATTGCAACCCCATTTACGGGACATTCCTCCTTAGCTCAGTTGGTTAGAGCATCTGACTGTTAATCAGAGGGTCGCTGGTTCAAGTCCAGCAGGGGGAGCAGAGAAGCCTCACGGAAACGTGGGGCTTTTTTGTTTCTACTGGGATTGAGGTGGTAATTTTATGCAGACATCGCCAATTTTGAATAAATAAGTACACATCATGCAAGACTTCATGGGTCAAGCTGCAAAAAATGGCGTAGAACTTCTCCAAAAAGGAATGTGTCAATTTTGTGGTGCGGACTATCAAGGAGGAATTTTCGAATGCATGAAAAACTACAACCATGGACTCGCACGCTTCGATTTTAACGATTCTAAAAATCACGTGTATCGATTTTTGAGCGTTGATGCACATGCATTGCAACATCCCGAAATTCATGGGCGATGGAGCAATCATTTTCATTTGACCAGGTTGCATTTGATCCTAAATAAAAAGCAACCTTGGGACTACAACAGATCCCCTCTCCTCAGTGACTACTTGAATAGATACAAATCGAACCATGCAAATGAGTTTCTCAAAGTCCCAGCGCCCTTAAATAGAGGAAAGAGTACAGCAAATGATTTGATCCAGGCGGCAACGGAAGAAGAATGTGCTCAACTTATTGTAAAATGGGCAGATGAAGTATACCATGCTTGGAATTCCAACCATGGAACGGTTTCTCAAATTGCAGATGGTTTTTTAGACAACTGGCACAAATAAAAACCGACGGAAGAAAAAATGGAATGCACACCATCAACCCCCAAACCTGTTCATTCCATGGTGGGCTTACCTATCAAACAAACCTTGTATTCATCCCAGAATTGAATTAAGAACGTCTCCAATCCGGAATTAGAGCAGCCTCACGGTAACGTGGGGCTTTTTTGTTTGGTTACAAGGACTTTAGCGAACATTTCATCGCAATCCCCCAAAGCGGACTTCCAAGTCAAGCAAAACCACACATAGAATAGCCCTGCCCCGCAGAGCGCGCTCGGTAAACCGTGGTGCGTTTGTCTCCAAACCGTGTATCCTGCCCTTGCAACCGACGCGAGAAGTTTACCCCGCCGATTCCATCGCAAAAAAACAAAACCCAACCCTGAGGTGTTCCCCTTTCAGAAAAACTGTCCAGCCGCAATTCGAACGGGATTTCACCATGAAAGGCATTCTGTACCTCGCATTCTTCCTTGCCTCAACCTTGGGCCCAAACCTTTATGCGCAGAAGCAAAACAACCAATGGCGCTTTGGGGCAGGTGGGGGGATTGATTTCAATACCGCTGTACCCACTTTTGTTCCGGGAGCATCCATCGCAACGACAGAGGGCAGTGCTTCTGTGGCCGATCGGGCGTCGGGTGCCTTGCTGTTTTACACCGATGGCGTGA
>JBILEM010000034.1:0-9097 GCA_044352085.1 Schleiferiaceae bacterium | reverse complement strand
TGCTTACACGGTGAACCCCGCCCTTCCTGCTGCCGGAACGAACTTTGCTTCTTTGGACTCTGCTGTGAACTACCTGAACGCGTGCGGCATCAGTGCGGCCACCACCTTTACGTTGGCAGCCGGTACCCACACCAAAGAAGTGGTACTTGGAACCATCAAAGGAGCTAGCGCCTTGCGCCCCGTGATTTTCACCAGCGCCAGTGCCGCAGCTACGAGCATCAATGCACCCCTTGGTTCTTCCACGGCGGTTGACTTGAACGGAGCCAAGCACGTTCGTTTCAACAACCTGACGTTGAACAATGCGGCTGGAACGTATGTGGTTCGTCTGCGTGGAAATTCCGACTCCATTGTGATTGAAAACTCACGCCTGTTGGGAGATACAACGAGCACCGGTATAACGGCAGCGATTGCCTCTACCGGTACATTGACTTCGCCCACCGCCACCGGAGCAAATGTGGACTTTGTCTACCTGCGCAACAACGTCATCAAAGGAGGCTACTTCGGCATTGCCCTTTCCGGAACTTCTTTGACCGATTTCGACAACAACTTTGTTATCGAGAACAACCAGTTGTTAAAGCAGTACTACTACGGCATGCGGTTGTACTACATGGCGAATGTGTTGGTCAAAGGCAATACCGTTAAAGGGCTGCGCAACACCTTCAACTACGGGGTGTACACTTTCTACACACGCAACATGGACATTATTGGAAACAACATGATTTCCAACAATTACGGCCTGTATGTCTACTACCCCAATTACAACGTGTTGACGGCTCCTGCCACCAACAACACCATTGCCAACAACATGGCAACAGGTTCTATCTACGCGTCTTACTTCTACAGCCCGCGCTACATGAATATCTACCACAACACCTTCCGCGGAGGGTACGGGTATTATTCAGCTGGAGTGACAACAGCCGGACAGGACATCCGTGAACTGAATATCAAGAACAACATCTTTGTTGGTGCTACCAATGCATACTACCAGGCCCTTGCATATCCTGCTGCAAACAACGTAACGTTGGACCACAACGCCTACTTTGCAACCGGAACAAACTTGGCCTTCTACGGTGCTAACCAAGCCACTTTGGCGGCTTGGCAAACGACCGCTCCTGCATTGAATGCAAGTTCGGTAGTGGGCAACGTCCTGTTCTTGGCCAATGACGATTTGCACATTCTGGGTGCATTCCCGAATAACTTGGGAACCAACGGTTTGGGCATTGCAACGGACATCGACGGCCAGGTTCGTCCTGCGGCTGGAGCAACGGCTCCAGACATGGGTGCAGACGAGTTCACGCCAATTACCAATGATGCCAAAGTGGTTGCCATTTTGGGAGCCAACGGCGGTTGCGGTAGTGCGACCACCTCTGTGGCTTTGGTGGTGGAGAACCTCGGTTTGAATACCATCACGTCCTTGCCCGTTTTGATTCGTGCCCAGAAGACATCAGGAGGCGCACCTCAAGTGGTCAATACGACGGCTACGGTGAATATTCCTTCTTTGGGTGTGGATACCATCACGGTGGGTACCATTAACACCTACACCGGTGGTGTTTTCAATTTTATGGGCTACGCTTCATTGGCCAACGACGGCCGTGCAAACAACGATACGGTGAAGAAGTTCAATGTGAATTTCATTCCGTTTGAACCCTTGGTTAAGGCTTTCCCAGACACGGTTTGTGCAAACCAAGACTCCATTTTCTTGTCTGCAATCAGCTACCCCGGTACCGCTTACGCATGGTACACGGCAGCAACCGGTGGCACCCAAGTGGCCATGGGCAACCCTGCCAAGGTCTCTACTTCGCAGAACACCTACTACGTTCAGTTTGACAGCATGCAGTCCAATGCACAAGTAGGCAACGGTACTACGGCCACCACCGGTACCTTTACTACTCCGTACAAGACCTTCTGGATGGACGGTCGCGTGCAGTACTTGGTTCTGGCATCCGAACTCGCCGCTGCCGGCGCCAACGCTGGCAACATTGGCTCGGTCGCTTTTGATGTGGTCACTGCTGCCGCACAGACGATGGGCAACTTCACCATCAAGATGGGAGGCACGTCCGCAACGTCTATGTCCGGGTATTTGCCCAACACAGGCTTCACCACGGTGTACACCAATGCGGCCTACGCGGCAACAGCTGGTTTGAACGTTCATACGTTCAGCACACCTTACTTGTGGAACGGTTCCGACAACGTTGTGGTTGAAGTGTGCTTTGACAACTCCAGCTACACCACCAACTCGTCGGTAAACTTCCACACCACAACTTTTGTATCTTCGTGGGACGGAAATGCGGATTTGGCTACCTCCGACGGTTGTACCCCTGGTCTGATCACCGGTTCAGCTCAGTCGGCTCGCCCGAACATGCTGTTCAATGTGACGTCTGCTGCTTGTTCTCAGATCCGCAAGCCGGTGTCCTTTGTGAACAATCCGGACGTAGCCAATGCGGTTTACAGCTCTACCCAAACCACCCCAGGTACCTTCAACTTCACGGCTGCAGGTTCCAACGGCGATACCTACGCTTGGTACTTCCCCGGCGGTATTGTGGCTACGGGCATGACGGCTACCCACACCTTCCCAGCTCCTGGCGGACCCAAGTCCGTTATCCTGGTGGTGTTGGACAGCACCTGTTTGACGGTTGACTCTGCCAACTTTACGGTGAACAGCACCATCGGTATGGACGAGAATGCACTGGGTCAGACCCTGTACGCTTTCCCGAACCCATCCAACGGCCAAGTAGCCATTGTATTGGAAGGCAACGAAGCGTTCCAGGGCAACTTGGAAATCATCAATGCGGTGGGCCAAGTAGTTGCTAACCGCGCCGTGGAAACGGTTGCCGGTCGCAACGAATTCGTCCTGGACTTGCGTCATCTAGCGAAGGGAGTGTACACGGTTCGTGTTGCTTCGGAAGCCGGTCAGCGCCAGCTCCGTTTGGTATTGCAATAAACCATTGGCACCTTCGGGTGTTGGTTTCAGGGCCGTCCCGCAAGGGGCGGCCCTTTTTTTTGCTTAACAAAAGGGTAGGGGAGCAAACAAATGCCGCATCCATGTTTTATGCCCCTTGGAATTTGCGACCTTTGCCGTGGCGCACACTCCGCCTTGCCGCTGCCCAGCAATGGGGAGAGGAAAGTCCGGACAACACAGGGCACCGCTCTTCCTAACCGGAAGGGGGCTTTTCCGGAAGGAGAAGTTCACAGCCAGTGCCGCAGAAAGGGATACCGCCGGCGTTCGCGTCGGTAAGGGTGAAAAGGTGGGGTAAGAGCCCACCAGGGCGGGCAGCAATGTCCGTTGCTTGGTAAACCTAGCGGGTTGAAATGCCATGTAAACCAGCGCCGGCGCTGCGTGCAGCGCTGAAAGGGCGGCTCGTCCAAGCTGGAGGGTAGGCAGATGGAGTCCGTCGGTGACGGCGGACCTAGATCAATGGCAAGGGCCTCTTCGGGGGTACAGAATCCGGCTTACAGGAGTGTGCGCTTTTTTTAGTACCTTTGCACCCTTATTAATACGGCCTAATAGAGGGTTCGTGGAGGGTGGTCGGCCAGAGCGCACAAGCGCACGGGGAAATTGGCAAAAGACCCGCCAACGGGTTTTTTGGACAGCCGAGCAAAAAAAAGTATGCTACAATTTGATTCGCTTGGGCTTCGGCCTGAGCTGCTCCAAGCGGTTACCGACTTGGGATTTACGTCGCCCACAGAGGTTCAATCTCGGGTGATGGAACAACTGTTGCCGGTTCAAGGCATGGTCGACTTGGTCGCCCTTGCGCAAACCGGAACCGGAAAAACCGCCGCCTTCGGACTTCCTTTGTTGGAATATTTTGGTCGTCCCACCGGACGGCCCAAGGCCTTGATCATGTCTCCCACGCGGGAGCTTTGCGTCCAGATTTCGATTGAACTGGAAAAGTACGCCGCCCACTTGCCTGCCATGCGCTTGCTGGCGGTATACGGCGGATCCAACATTTCTACCCAGATCAAAGCCCTCAAGCAGGGCGTAGACATCGTGGTGGCCACTCCCGGTCGCTTGATGGACCTGCAACGCCGGGGCGTGTTGCACCTCAACGAACTGACCCACGTGGTGTTGGATGAGGCCGACGAGATGCTCAATATGGGTTTTGTGGACGACATCCGCGAGGTCTTGTCTTTGACGCCTCCCGAGGTGCATGTTTGGTTGTTCTCCGCCACCATGCCCGATGCCGTTTCGCGCATTTCCGAAGAATTCATGGACGCTCCTGTCCGGGTTCAAGTGGGCAAGCGGAACCAAGCCACCTCGCAAATTGAACACAGCGCGTACATCGTTCCCCGCGAAAACAAATACCTGGGACTGCGCCGTCTTTTGGACTCTGCTCCGAGCATGTACGGCATGGTCTTCTGCAATACCAAATTGGACACCCAAGAGATTGCCGAAAAATTGCTGGCCGACGGCTACACCGCCGCTGCCTTGCACGGCGATCTGTCCCAGCAGCAGCGGGATTTGGTGATGCATGCCTTCCGGAACCGACACATTCGGGTCTTGGTTTGTACCGACGTAGCCGCCCGCGGCATTGACGTCGACGACCTGACTCACGTCATCCACCACCGCCTGCCGAACGATGTAGAGAACTACACGCACCGTTCCGGCCGCACCGGCCGCGCGGGCAAGAGCGGGGTAAGTTGGATTTTGGCCACTCCTTCCGAGGCACGTGCGCTTCCGATCATTCAAAAAATCATTGGTCGTCCCATTGAGCGCGAGGCCTTCCCAAGTGCCAACGAGGTATGCAAGGCCCAGTTGATGGATTTTGCCACCCGCGTTTCGGCCTCTTCGGAGACGGACTCGGTGTCGCCCTTTTTGGACGAGTTGCTCCCTTTGTTCGACGGTTTGGATCGCAATGCCTTGATCACGCAGTTCTTGGCCCAAGAGTTTGAAGGATTGTTCCGCCACTACGGCCAGGCAGCCAATACCATTGATTTGAACGCCCGTCAATCCCGCGACCAACGCCCATTGCGCGAAGGGGGAGTGGACGGCGGCCGCCCTGCCGGTCCCAAAAAGGAGCAGCGTTTCCGCCTGAATTTGGGCCAGGAAGCTGGATTCTCCTGGTTCCTGTTGAAAGACTGGTTGCGCGATACCGCCGGTTTAGGCAAGTACGATATTTTGGGCGTGGACGTTTCCCGCCACCAAAGCCATTTCAGCGTTTCTCTGGACCATGTTCAGCGGATTCAGGACGCCTTGCGCACGGCCAAGTGGGAGGGACAACCCGTTTCCATTGAAGCCATTGACGACTTCCGCACTCCCGGTGGAGGTGGAGGAGGTGCCTTTAAACGCGACCGCCGCCCGGGTGGAGGCGGCGGAGGCTATGGGAAACAAGCCGGAGGCAACTCCGGTGGTGGTTTTAATGGAGGGTGGAAAGGTACCGCTCGGCCTCCAAAGCCGCCATACAACCGGTCCCGGCCGCGGTAATCGCCTGCCGATACACCTTGTCTTGAACGTCTCCGGCGGCAAAAACGCCGGGGAGGTTCATGCTGGTGGTCCCGGGGTGGGTCTTTAGGTAGCCCGTCTCGTCCATGGTCAATTGGCCTTTAAAAATGTCGGTATTGGGCTTGTGTCCAATGGCCACAAAGAATCCGGAGGCGGGGATCACGTCCTCTACACCGGTTTCCAAATGGCGCACTTTTACGCCTTCTACGGATTTGGTGCCTTGCAGTTCGACCGTTTCGGTGAACCAACGGACTTCGATGTTCGGTGTGTTCAGGACCCGGTTTTGCATCGCCTTGGAAGCGCGAAGTTCTCCTTTACGAACCAACATCGTCACCTTGGGACACAGTTTGGACAAATAGGTGGCTTCTTCCGCGGCCGTGTCTCCACCGCCCACAATGACCACCTCTTGGCCCTTGTAGAAAAATCCGTCGCACACCGCGCAGGCGCTCACCCCAAAGCCCATGAACTTCTCTTCCGAAGGGAGTCCCAGGTATTTGGCTGTGGCTCCGGTCGAGATGATAACGGTGCGTGCTTGAACCGTGGTGGTTTCGTCGATCACCAGCGTATGCCAGCCGCCTACTTCCGTGGCAAATTCGGCCTTGGAAACCATGCCCCAACGGACGTCGGTTCCAAAGCGCTCCGCTTGGTTTTTGAGGTCTTCCATCATGGCGTTGCCGTCAATTCCTTGGGGATACCCGGGGAAATTGTCCACTTCGGTGGTGGTGGTCAACTGGCCGCCGGGTTGCAACCCCACGTACATCACGGGTTTTAAGTCTGCGCGTGCGGCGTAAATGGCGGCGGTGTAGCCCGCAGGGCCGCTGCCGATGATGAGGCATTCGATTTGTTCCATTCGGTTCGGAAAGTTGGCGGGAAGATTCCCTTTTTCGTTAGTGAGCTCCAAAATTACGGCGCGATTGATAGAAAGGATTGATGGTGAATCACGCAAAGAAGTCAACCTTTTTTGTATATTTGCAGCCCTCCAAGCAACATCGGTTTTCTCTTCGGAGTGCCGTGTTCGCGGAACCATCGGGATGTAGCTCAGGTGGTAGAGTACACGTCTGGGGGGCGTGTGGTCGCACGTTCGAATCGTGTCATCCCGACGGAGGCCGCCCTTGCAAAAGGGCGGCCTTTTTTTGTTTTGCGGTGGAGGGTGGTCCTCCTTGGGGGTGGAAATCCGAAGTATCTTCGGACGTATGAACTTTCCTCCCTTCTTGCAGGTCTGGAAACGCTTGGCAGCGTCTTTCTGGAGCAACCGTTTTGCGTTTTCAATGGTTTTGGCCCTTTTCTTGACGGCTGTCGGGCCGAATGCAGGTGCACAGACGCAGAAAGAACGCAATGCCAAGAAGCCGGTTTTGGAGGAATCCGCTCGAGAGACGGGCTGGGCGGCTGTCCCACAAACAACGGCCAATCCCTGGACGTGGGCCGGTAAATCGCTTCAAGAGGTGGCGGCATGGATTCCGGAGAAGGAACGACTGACGCTTTGGAGTCTGGATACGGCGGCCGGCGATGCCCTTGAGGGAGCAGGGGAAGGCAATAGCCGCACCCTGGAGGTGGTGCATGCCCATCCGAGGTCCAAAAAGCAAGAGGTCAAATTGATGGTCACCAAACGCCCGAGCCAGCCGTGGCGGGTGGACCTCGTGAGCGTGAGCAATTTCTCAACGGCTGCTATACGCTCGTTTTTGAATGATAGCCGCAAAACGGGACGTTCGGACGTTGGGGTGCGTTTAGTAGAATCCGCAGAGTTGAATGCTGCTCCGGAGATGGTGGTTTCCTTGCATTCGGTGGAGGGAGTGACGGTCAACTTCCTGCAGCATCCGTCTTCTGATAATTCAAAAGGAAAGTCCGGCCAACCGAAGTCTTTGTTAACCACCTCGATTTACCGCGATTTTTCCTCCGAGATGCCCACCGTGGAGACGTTGACCCCATCCGCTGGGACAACTTTGGAATCGCTCCGGTTGCAGGATACGGTCCTGTTTGAAGGAACAACCAACCCGGAGGGCGTTGGAATTCTTTCGAGAGACGGTTGGGGTTTCCGCGCGCGTTGGGTCGGGGGTTTTGATAGCTTAGCTCCTGTGCCGATGGAACTTCAAAAAGTTGATAAAGTTTATTTTTTTACAGAGCCCAGCATGGCGCCTTATTTTGAGCGGTGGTGCCAACTGGAGCAATTCAATCACTACCTGACCTCGGACGACGAAGGGGTTTTGTACGCCGGCCCGGTTCTGTCCGACGGCCGCCAGTCCCTGGTGTTTCGGATGACCTTCTCCATGGAAGTTGACAACACCGAAGGGACCATGGCGGTATTTTGGACGGTCGACAACGACGAATACCAAGCCTTGCTCAACGAAATCATGGAAGCCTCAGCTGGGGAGGAATGAAACCTCCAACCGGGAGAGGAATGGCTATTCCACGGCAACTCGGTAGGCTGCAGTACCGCACTGCAACACATACAGACCTGCGGGCAACCCCCGAACGTTCAAACGATTTTCGCCCGATTGAGCCCGTTGTTCGGCCACAGCAGCACCCCGTAAATCCCGAAGGACCACTGTCCGAACGCTCAATGCCTGTGCATCCGTGAACTGCCAAAGCAGCTCGGTGGTGGCCGGCTGGGGGTAAATAACGAGGGCCGTGGGCTCGCCCTCGTCCAAACTGACGTTGCCCACCGGCACACAGGCACTGGTGTCGGTACAGCCGTTTAAGGCCACAATGACCGCATAGGAACCGTTGGTGATGGGGGTGAAGGTGGGAGAAATCTGGCCGGGGATTGCAGCGGAGGTTCCGCAATTCCACCACTGGTAGCCGTCTGCACCCGCGGGCAAAGCGGTTAGCACGTTCCAAGCAGGTTGGACGCTGGCATTGATGGCGGGATGGGCGGGAACTTGTGCGTTGACGGTGGTTGAGCAGCCGTTGGCAGCGGTAATGGTTACGGGGTAGGTTCCGCCGGACAGTCCAACGGCAGTGGCCGTGTTTTGAACCGGGTTGGTGGCCCAGCTGTAAGTAAAAGGAGCACCTCCAGCGGTTCCAATTGCCGTTGCTGTCCCGGTGAGGGCATTGGCGCAAGCGGTGGTGGTAGTCACGGTTCCCGCCGCCGAATCCAAGGTTAGTACCAAGTCAAAGAGGGAATCGCAGCCTTCGGCCCCCGTCGTTTTGGCCAAATAGGTGCCGGCTTGCGTATAGGCCGTGGTGCCCACCATATAGGAGGATCCTTTGCAGACGGTTGCATTGAGCAGGCCAAAGCTTCCGGTACCATTCACCAGGTTCGATGCGGTGCCCGTCATGGCCATGTTGGACGTTACGGCGGGAATGGTTCCCACAGTAGCGGGCAAGGTGGTCAGAGTGGCATTGGACCCGTTGGCGACGCCAGTATTGAAGGAATAATGCAGCAGCAAACCGGTAGTGGTGGGGGCCAGGTCGCCTTTGTAGAGGCAAAGGACCTCAGAGGCGGTCAAGGCCTTGCCCCACAAAGCGGGGTCGTCCAATTTGCCGCCAAAATAGAAGCTGGTGGTTGCGTTAAGTGGGAGTCTTCCCAAGTGAAAGGACTGCGTGGCATTGGAGAACGACCCGGACGCCGCTACGCTGCCGCTAAGGACTCCGTTTTTGTAGAATTTCAAGGTACTCCCGTCGTATACCAAGGCGAGGTGCTGCCACTGGTTCAAGGTC
>JBILEM010000033.1:0-9129 GCA_044352085.1 Schleiferiaceae bacterium | reverse complement strand
GGCCAAATTGGCGAGCCGCGTTCCGTTGGTTCAGGTGGAGCGCGATGTGGAACAGTGGGCCCAGCACCACGAGGAGCAACTGCAAGGATTGTTGGACCGCGAAGGCTTCCGTCGAGAATTTATGGGGAACCTGTCTCACGAGCTGAAAACCCCCATTTTCAATATCCAAGGGTACTTATTCACCTTGCTGGACGGCGGCTTGGAAGACCCCAAGGTCAACCGCAAATTTTTGGAAAAAGCCACCAAGAGCGTGGACCGCATGACGGCATTGATTCAGGAGATGGACCTGATTTCTCGACTGGAATCGGGCACCATTGCCTTGGAAATGGGAACTTTTGACGTGGTCAAGTCCATCAAAGAGGTCTTTGAAGATTTGGAGCCCCTGGCCCGGCAATCCGACGTAGAATTGGTTCTCAAGAAAGACAAAGAGCGTATTTACAAGGCCCTGGGGGATGCCCGCAAGGTGGAGCAAGTGCTGCACAACTTGGTTTCCAATGGAATCAAATACTCCATGCCTAAAAACGGCAAGGTCACGGTGGATATTTTGGATCTCGAAGACCGCTATTTGATCCAGGTGGCAGACAACGGAATTGGCATTGACGAAGGCGATTTACCGCGGATCTTTGAACGCTTTTACCGGGTGGATAAGAGCCGATCTCGGGATGTAGGCGGGACCGGTTTGGGATTGGCCATTGCCAAGCACATCATTGAGTCCCACAAACAGCAAATCCACGCAACTTCCATCCGGGGAACCGGCTCCACCTTTTCTTTTACCCTCGAAAAATCCAACAACCTATGAGTGCTCTGACTCCTGAGGTGCTGCAGCAATTGGAGGCCCTTGCGGCCAAGTACCAAGCCGACGGCCAAGATTTGGTCTCTTTTTTGGAGGGGCTCCAGATGACCGAGTACATCACGTACTGGGACTATGTTCAACTGGATACGTTGCTCACCTTGCAGAAGCCCCGAACGGCCTACCCGGACGAGCCCATATTCATTATGTACCACCAAATCACGGAGCTGTATTTCAAGCTTTGTAGACAAGAACTCGAGCCATTGGTGGATGGCAAGGTTGCTCCCACCAAGTCCGAGATTCTGCGCAAGGTGCAGCGCGTGAATCGCTACTTTCACGCCCTAGCCACGAGTTTCGGCGTCATGGCCGACGGCATGGAACGCGAGCAATTTTTGAAATTTCGTTTGGCGTTGATTCCGGCGTCCGGCTTTCAGTCTGCACAGTACCGGTTTTTGGAATTTGCGTCTACCCGTTTGGAACATTTGGTGCAGATCGACGACCGCGCTCGGCTGGTGGCTGCGGGGGCAGACCCCGAGACCTTGCTGCAGCATGTGTACTGGCGCAAGGGAGCAACCTTGGAAGAAACCGGTGAGAAGACTCTGACGCTCAAGCAGTTTGAGGCCAAGTACGGAGATTCGTTCCGCGAGGCGGCGTTCCGTTGGCGCGGCAATACGCTGTGGGATTTGGTGCAGGCCCTGCCCAAGGAGGATTTGGAAGACCCCGAATTCGTACAAGCCCTGCGTGCCTTGGATTACCAAATCAACGTAGACTGGCCCTTGCAGCACTACCGTACAGCGGTCAAGTATTTGGCCAAGCGCCCGTCTGACGCCCCCGCAACGGGAGGTACCAACTGGCAGCGCTACCTGCCCCCCCGGTTTCAGAAGCGTATTTTCTTCCCCGAATTGTGGACCGCACAGGAGCAAGAAGAGTGGGGCAAAAAATGGGTGGACCAGCAACTGGCCCAACTCGGAGACGGGGAATGAAGAAGTCGGAGCAAAAGGTTTACCGGCGTGGCGCCGTATGGGCGTTTTTTGCCGTGGCTGTGGTGAGTGTGCTGTGGGCAGTCGTTTCAACAAAAGAGGTGCCGCTTACCCCCGAGAGGCTGGCGCTCCGGACGCCTTCCCCTATTTATTTGTACGGTTTTGGGACCCACCAGTTCCATGTTGACCGGGACACGGTAGCGTCGGGCGAAACGTTGGGCGGCCTGCTCCACGATTTGGGCATGCCGTATCCCCGGGTGGATGCGTTGATAGCGCAGGCAAGCAGTGCCTTTCGACCGTCCAGTTGGCGGGCCCAAGAGACGTACATCGTGGTGCGCAAGAAAGACGCGGAGAAAACCTTGGCTTATTTGATTTACGAAGAGTCGCCCACCCGCTACGTGTTGTTCGGATGCGGTGACTCGCTGTATGCCAAAGCCGTGGAGCGCCCGGTCATCACCAAGGTGCGGGAAGTGGCTGCGGTTATTGAGGGCAGCCTATTCGGAACCCTCCAAAGCCAAAATGTTTCCGCCGCTGTGGCGGTTCGGTTGGCGGAGGTGTACGCCTACACCATTGACTTTTTCCGGGTGCAGCCCGGAGACAAATTCAAGGTGATTTTTGAGGAAAGGTTTGTGGACGACACGGTCTCGGTGGGAGCCGGACGCATTCAGGCGGCTCTTTTTGAGCAAGGAGGGAAGCCCATTTACGCCCTGTATTTTCAAGATTCCACGACCGACTTTTCGGGGTATTTTGACCGCGGCGGCAACGGCTTAAAAAAGATGTTCCTCAAGGCCCCGTTGGACTTTTTCCGGATTACCTCCAAGTACACCATGAACCGCTTTCATCCGGTTCAGCGTCGCTGGAAGGCCCATCTGGGCACGGATTACGCAGCCCCTACCGGCACGCCCATTCAAAGCACGGCCCACGGGGTGGTGGAGAAGGCTGGGTACAATTCGGGCAACGGCAATTTTGTGAAAGTGCGCCACAACGGCACCTACAGCACCCAGTACCTGCACATGAGCCGGATTGCGTCGGGCATGCGCCCGGGGACGCGGGTTTCCCAGGGTCAAGTAATTGGTTATGTGGGAAGTACCGGCTTGGCCTCGGGTCCCCACGTCTGTTACCGGTTTTGGGTGAATGGCCGTCAGGTGAATCCGCTGGCACTGAAACTCCCCAACAGCGAGCCCATTCCAGCCCGGTACCGAGCGGCATTTGATCGGGAAAGCAAGCCGTTGCTCCAGCGGTTGGACGCTCTGAAGTACCCCGCTGCCTCAAAAGACTAAAGCGGCTGTTCGGGGCTTTACCCTACGACCACGTTGACGATTCGCCCGGGAACCACAATCACCTTGCGGATGGTTTGGCTGCCAACGAATTTTTCGGTTTGCTCGTGGGTGCGCACCTGGGCTTCGACTTCCGCGGGCGTTGCCGTGCGCGCTGCCTCCACCGAGAAACGCGTTTTCCCGTTGATTTGCACCGGGTAGGTCACGGAATCATCTACCAGCAGAGCGGGGTCCACCGTCGGCCACGGGGCGCGGGAAATGGAGGGAGCATGGCCCAAGATTTCCCACAATTCCTCGGCCATGTGGGGCGCCAGGGGGGAAAGGGCCAGGGCGACCATCTCCAACGGAGTCCGGTACCGACCGTTCAAAGCGCTCAACTCGTTGACGGCAATCATCAAAGCGGAAACGCTGGTGTTAAACGAGAGGTTTTCCATATCCGACGCCACTTTGTGCACGAGTCGGTGGGCAATTTTTAAAGCCTCCACGGGGGCCGGTTCGTCGGAAATGGGCGCAGCGGTGAATAGCCGCCAGGTTTTGCGGAGGAAGTTGCTTACTCCGGCAATGCCTTGGGTGTCCCAGGGCTTGGACTGCTCCAAAGGACCCAAGAACATTTCGTACAACCGCAGTCCGTCTGCCCCGACCTGATCGGCGACTTGGTCGGGGTTGACCACGTTGTGCTTGGATTTGGACATTTTCTCCACTTCGCGGTCCACCCGGACGACGCCGTCTTCGGTTTCAAAGGTGGCATCGGCGAATTCCGGAAGCCACGAACGGAATCCGGCTTGGTCCAATTCGTTTTTCTCGTTCACCAGCGCGACGTCGACGTGGATGCGGCTGGTGGCGCGCCCCTGAACGGCTCCGGCGCTCACAAAGGTGTTGGTTCCCGGCAACCGATGCACAAAGGCGGAGACGCCTTGAATCATTCCTTGGTTGACCAATTTCTTAAAGGGCTCGGGGTGCGCGGCCCAGCCCCGGTCAAACAGAAAGTGGTTCCAAAAGCGGGAATAGAGCAAATGCCCCGTGGCGTGTTCGCTGCCGCCCACATACAGATCCACCTGTCCCCAGTAGTCGACGGCCTCGCGTCCCGCGAACGCTTCCGTATTGTGCGGGTCCATGTAGCGCAAGAAGTACCACGACGATCCGGCCCAGCCGGGCATGGTGGTGGTTTCCAGCGGATTTCCCTCGGGGTCGGTCCAGTGGGCTGCCCGCGCCAAGGGGGGCTCGCCGCTCTCCGTGGGCAAATATTTGTCGACGTCGGGAAGCACCAAGGGCAGTCGGGAATCCGGCAGCAAGGTGGGTACGCCGTCGGCATAGGCTACCGGAATGGGCTCGCCCCAGTACCGCTGACGGCCAAAGATGGCATCCCGCAGGCGGAATTGGATGCGGCGCTCACCAAGACCTTGGGTCTCCAAGGCATTCATGCAGGCCGCCCGCGCTTCCGCAACCGGCATGCCGTTCAAGAAATCGCTGTTGACCGCGGTGCCCTCGTACGATTCAAAGGCCTCCACCTCCACGTTTCCGCCAGAAATGACTTCCACAATCGGCAGGCCGTAGTGCTGGGCAAAACGGTGGTCGCGGGAGTCGTGCCCCGGTACCGCCATCACCGCCCCGGTGCCGTACCCCGCCAAAACGTAGTCTGCCACCCAAATGGGCATGGGCGCCCCGGTAAACGGATGGCGCGCATACGAACCGGTAAAAGCGCCGTTCACTGCCTTCACGTCCGCCATGCGGTCCCGCTCCGTTTTCCGACCCGCTGCCTCGCGCACGGCCGCTACCGCGTCCGCTTGCTCGGCAGAAATCAAGGCGTCCAAACCGTCCATTTCAGGTGCAACAGCCAAATAGGTAACGCCAAACAAGGTGTCTGGGCGGGTGGTGAAGACCGTCAGTTGGGCGGCAGGTTCGCGGGAACCTTCCGGAGCCAAGCTGGCACCCTCCCGTACATCAAAATGCACCAGCGCGCCTTCGCTTCGGCCAATCCAGTGCCGTTGGCTTTCCTTGATGGAGTCGCTCCAGTCCAGCCCATTCAGGCCGTCCAGCAGTTTTTGGGCATAGGCAGAAATCCGCATGCTCCATTGCATCATTTGCTTTTGGACAACGGGGTGGCCGCCGCGTTCCGAAAAACCGTCTTTAATTTCGTCGTTGGCCAGCACAGTTCCCAACGCGGGGCACCAGTTCACCCAACTTTCCGACCGGTAGGCCAGTCGGTAGTTCTGCAACACCGCCTCCCGGTCGGCGCCGCGCAGGTGTTGGAATTCCGACGCCGTTAAGTGCAAAGCCTCGGTTTGGGCTGCCTGCAGCCCCATGGTGCCGTGGGCACTCAAATGGGCTACCAAGGTCTCCAGGGGCTCGGCGCGGTCTGCCTCGCGGTTGTACCAGCTTTCGAACAGCTGGCTAAAAATCCACTGCGTCCACCGGTAATATTCCGGCTCGCAGGTCCGCACCTCGCGGCTCCAATCGAAGCTAAAGCCAATGCGGTCGAGCTGCTTGCGGTACCGGGCGATGTTGGTCTCCGTGGTAACGGCCGGGTGCTGTCCCGTTTGAATGGCATATTGCTCTGCGGGCAATCCAAAAGCGTCGTACCCCATGGGGTGCAACACGTTAAATCCTTGGTGCCTTTTGAACCGCGCCACGCAATCCGACGCAATGTAGCCCAGCGGATGCCCGACATGCAATCCCGCTCCGGAAGGGTAGGGAAACATATCCAAGACATAGAACTTGGGTAGGAGGCGGTCGTCAGAGGCTTTAAACGTCTGATTTTCATGCCAATACTTCTGCCATTTGGCCTCAAGGTTTCCGGGAGCGTATTCCATCACGCAAAAGTAGCGCCTCCGCGGCTTTTTTGTAGTTTTGTTCCATGGCCCATCCTGCACCCGAAGAACAATTCCACAAACAACGCGTTCGAACCGCCTTTGTGTCGGTTACAGTGAGCATGGCGTTGGTCCTCTTTGTGGTGGGCGTGATGGCGTCCTTGCTTTTGCAGGCCCGGCAATTGGGCAGGGAACTTCAAGAGAACTTCACGTTTACCGCCTTCCTGGCTCCCAATACCTCCGCCTCAACGGTGCGGGGCCTGCAGCAAAAGTGGTCCAAACAACCCGAAGTGCGCAGCGTGGTATTTGTTTCCAAAGACCAAGCGGCCGTCGATTTTCAAAAAGACCTGGGCGAAGAGTTTGTTGATTTCTTGGGCATGAATCCCTTGTCCGACGCGTTGGATCTCAAACTCCACGCGGAATACCTCTCTCCCGACCAGCTGGACGCCTTGGAAAAGCGCCTCCGCAAAGAACCCGCCGTGGAGGACCTCGTTTACGACCGCGACTTGCTGGGCGCCGTACACCAAAACATGGACCGCATTGCCTTGTTTCTCACCGGAATCGCCGCAGCCCTGCTGTTGATTTCCGTCACCTTGATCCACAACAGCATCCGTCTGAGTATCTATGCCAAGCGTTTTGTAATCCGTACCATGCAACTGGTGGGGGCCACCAAATCCTTCATCCACCGACCCTTTTTGCTTCAGGGCATTCAATTGGGGGCCTTCGGCGGAGGAACCGCAGCGCTGTTGCTCGCGGGGCTTTATCAAGGACTTGCCGCATGGGCACCCGAAATGGCACCTTTCTTGAACTGGACCACCTGGGCCGTCGTAAGTGCGGGCTTGCTGGTTTTGGGCTTGCTGATTGCTTTGGCCAGTACCTTTTTTGCCGTCAACAAATATTTGCGCTTGCACACCGATAAACTCTACGCACAATGAAAACGTTTTTATTTGACCGAACTTCCTACCTGATGTTGGCAGGATCTGTGGCGATCATCTTGGTGGGATATTTTTTGATGCAAGGCGGTGGGTCCGACGATCCCAAAGTGTACAACCCCGAAATGTTCAATTTCCAGCGCTTGGTCGTTGCTCCCGGTTTGGTATTGGTAGGACTGGTGGTGGCTTTGTTCGCTTTGTTGCGCAAACCCAAGGCCCAGGCTTAATTCATGGAAGCTTACTTGCACGCCTTGGTCCTTGGAATCATCCAAGGACTTACCGAGTTTTTGCCCGTCAGTTCTTCCGGCCATTTGGAATTGGGGAAATACCTCCTTGGTTTTGAGGCTGATTCGGAGGAAAGTTTGCTTTTCACGGTGGTGGTACACGCCGCTACGGCCCTGAGTACCGTCGTGATTTTCCGCAAAGACATTGGAAGTATTTTCACGGGTATTTTCCGCGGCAATCCGGAAGACCTGCAGTTTGCGGGGAAAGTGATCCTGTCGATGGTTCCCGCCGCGGTGGTGGGGCTGGTGTTTCTGGACCAATTGGAAGCCCTGTTTAACGGCCAGATCGTATTTGTTGGGGCCATGCTCCTGCTCACCGGAGCCCTGTTGCTTTGGGCCAATCGGGCCAAAAAAACCCACAAAAACGTAGGATTCTTAGATGCAGGCATCATCGGTATTTCCCAAGCCATTGCCATTTTGCCGGGCATTTCCCGATCCGGTGCCACCATTGCCACGGCGGTCCTGCTAGGCATTGACCGCGAGAAGGCGGCTCGCTTCAGCTTTCTCATGGTTGTCCCCTTGATTTTGGGCAAAATGCTTGTAGACACCAAAAGCATGCTGGAAATGGGTTCAACCGGAGGCGAAGGAGCTCTGTTGCCCCTCCTCGTGGGCTTTTTGGCGGCCTTCTTTACCGGACTCTGGGCATGCCAGGCCATGATTTCGTTTGTAAAAAAGGCGAAGTTGCGTGGGTTTGCGATTTACTGTTTTGCCGTTGGTTCGCTGGCCTTGGCCAGTGCGTGGTGGTAAACGGACCTTGCGCAAAAACCAAATGGCTGCACCTATTTTATTGCCGGAAAATGCCGACACCTTGCAAGCAGGGTGGGTGGTGGCTGTAGACAAACCCCTGCATTGGACCTCGTTTGACGTGGTCAACAAGCTGAAATACGCTTTTCGAAGAGCGTACGGGTTAAAAAACCTCAAAATTGGTCACGCCGGAACCCTGGACCCCCTCGCGACGGGTGTTTTGGTGGTCTGCGCAGGCCGCGCCACCAAAGAGATTGAAACCCACATGGCCGGGGAAAAGGCCTACCGCGCTATTCTCCGGTTGGGGTACACCACAGCTTCTTACGATGCAGAAACGGCCTTGGTCCCTTTTGAGAACGCGTTTTTCCCCCTGAACGCGTCGGATTGGGAAACCTGGCTTCCCGGTTTTCGGGGCACCATCCAGCAGCGACCTCCGGTTTTTTCGGCCCTGAAAATGGGCGGCAAAACCCTGTACCACCTTGCCCGGAAAGGGGAGACCGTAGACATACCCGCGCGGCCGGTACACATTTCCTCTTTGGAAGTGATTTCGTACGATGCGGAAAACGGCCTCTTGGAGTTGGATATCGTTTGCGGCAAGGGCACCTACATCCGCTCGCTCGCGCACGATTTGGGCCAAGCCGCTGGGTGTGGCGCGTACTTGTATGGTCTGCAACGCACCCGGGTAGGGGACCGTTCTCTGGATAGGTCCGTTTCCCTGCCCGACTTGCTGGAGGCCTTGAAAATCCGCGAAGCCGGTTTGAGCAGCGGCGATGCCGGCGCGGAAACGCCCGAAGCCCCCCGTTCTGCAGAGTAATCGGGCATCCATTGTCTCAAAACGGAGGAAATATCCCGTTTTACTTGACAACCCCCTCTTCAATATGGTACCTTCGCGCCATGAAAATGAAGCTCTCCCATTTCCACTACGATTTGCCGCAGGAGCAGATCGCCCAGTATCCCGCCCCGTTTCGGGACGATGCCCGTCTCATGGTGGTTCACAAGGATACCGGAAAAATTGAGCACCGTCTTTTCAGCGATTTGGTGGATTATTTCAGCGAAGGCGACTGCCTGGTCTTGAACAATACCAAGGTTTTTCCCGCCCGCATGTGGGGGAACAAGGAAAAGACCGGCGCGCTGATCGAAGTCTTTTTGCTGCGCGAACTCAATTCCGAAAGCCGACTGTGGGACGTTTTGGTAGATCCCGCCCGCAAAATTCGGATTGGCAACAAGCTCTATTTTGGCGACGATGATTCGTTGGTAGCCGAAGTCATTGACAACACCACTTCCCGCGGACGCACCTTGCGGTTTTTGTACGACG